>NZ_JAQTQR010000082.1 GCF_028712165.1 Sulfuricurvum sp.
AGAAACGGGTAACCAACATTTTAATGTGCAACGAATTCGTAAGACGAGCATATTGTATCAGTGGAGAGCTATTCGCAGCACTGCCAATATTCCTACAATTGTTACTACTACAGTAGGATTATTGCGTGGGCCTAATAATGTTCCAATTCCACACACTCATACAATAACTATTAATGAGGGAATAATTACATTAGGGCAAGTAAATCAGACAACCAGTATATCTGAACATCACTCGCATCCTATTATCAACGGAGTTGTGGATTCTGTTCTTGGACATCAACATTTGATTATTTTGCCATAAGGTATTAATTGAATATAATTGTGGAGGAATTTAATTATGGCAATGGCAAGGTGCGTACCCCCAAGAACACCATTTGTAGGATCTGGTAGGGCTCCAGAAGGTGGGCAATTAGCTACCCACAAACGAGATTTTTTGGCCCATGCTTCGGGAGAGGAATGGCATCATTGTGCCGATCAAATAAATATGAATCCTCCGTTGGTTACGGTTGGTGGGGATAATGTACAGGAAGCTTTAGAGAATTTAGAAGCTGCTGTAAGTGGAGGTGGAACAAACACATTACAAGAAGTATTAGATGCTGGAAATCAGGCGAATGGACGGTGGATTAATTTAAATAATAACAGCTATATAGCCAGTACAACAGGTAATGTTGATTTAATGGTACCAGCCGGGTTTGGTACAAGATTTGTTACAGCAGGTGGCGTTTCTGCGTCTGTATTAAGCAATTCTTTTCTTGGTGGCCAAAGCGGTGCAGCATTTACGTGGCAAACATCAGATAGTACTGGGACATCAGGAACTGCAACATTTAAATCTGGAAACTCTTCATTAAATAACTCTGGTGTTGTTACAATACAATCTGGAACCGTATCATCGGCTATTAGGAGTTCTGGAATTGTTTATTTGCGCTCCGCGCTTCTTGGTAGTTAAATTCAATATCTTCACATGCCGCAACTGCGTCCATAACTTTAATCGCTTCGTCAATGATCTCAGGACCGATACCGTCGCCTTTAATCAGTGCAATGTTATAACTTTTCATTAATTATTTCTCCTGTGCAGCGATTTCTTCGCTCGCGTAATTCATAAGTCCGCCGGCAGAGAGCAACTCTTGCATGAATGGTGGGATAGGGATAAAGTTGTAGGTTTTATTGGTTGTAATGTTTGTGATCGTCCCTGCATCCATATCGATACTGACGGACTCACCCTCTTTGATCTCTAAACTCTCGGTAAGCTCAAAAATCGGCAATCCCATGTTAAATGCATTGCGGTAAAAAATACGGGCAAACGTCGGAGCGATAACGGCAGCGACACCGGCAGCTTTAAGTGCTATCGGCGCATGTTCGCGGGATGATCCGCAGCCGAAGTTTTCGTCAGCAACGATGATGTCACCCGGGGTCATTTTACTCACAAATGTCGGATCAGCGTCTTCCATGACATGTTTTGCGAGTTCTTTTGGGTTAGATGTGTTTAGGTAGCGAGCGGCGATGATAAGATCGGTATCAATGTCTTTACCGAAATTCCAAACTTTGCCTTCAATTTTTTGCATCAAAAATCCTATGGTACGTAAAATTAAGCGGATTATAGCCAAGAAGAGTTGAAAGAGTTTTAAATCCCGCAAGAAGGGATTTAATAGTGAATAATATTAACGTTTCAATCCGTTGACAGTTGCCAGCATTTCATCACTGGTCGTAATAACTTTAGAGTTTGCATCGTAGGCCCGTTGCCCTGTAATCAGGTCGGTAAGCTCAACTACCAACTGAACGTTTGAAAGCTCAACAAATCCCTGACGGATCGAGCCTAAACCATCTTCACCTGCGGTCCCTTCGACAGGCTGACCGGAGCTGTCTGTTTCAACAAAAAGATTGTCTCCCATCGCATGCAAACCAGCCGGATTAATAAAATTCGTCAGAGAAATTTGCCCTATCTGTGTTGCTTGTGCCTGACCGGGTTGTGTTACGCTCACGATCCCGTCTGTCCCAATACTCACATTGGTAGCATCGGAGGGGATAACAACCTCAGGAACAAGTGTATATCCATCGGAATTGACCATAGTTCCATTCGCATCAACTTTAAAGGAACCGTTACGGGTATAGACTTCCGTACCGTTAGGAAGTTGTAATTTGAAAAAACCTTGTCCTGTAATCGCAACGTCAAGAGTATTGTCCGTTTGCTTTAAACTTCCCTCGGAAAATATTTTATTGATTGCGGTCGGACGCACCCCGAGACCGACTTCGATTCCTGTCGGTGACTTGGTTGTATCACTGGTTGATGTTCCGGCATAGGTCATTACTTTATACATTAAATCGGCAAATTCAGCACGGGATTTTTTATATCCCATGGTATTAACGTTGGCAATATTATTCGCTGTCGTATCGATTTGGGTTTGCATGGAAAGCATACCGGTAGAACTGGTATAGAGTGATTGCATCATGGGTCATTTCTCCTTAGTTTTATCGTCTGGTAACGGCGAGTTTTTCGATTGCATCTTTATTCATATCATTCATTTGTGTGTCCATCGCTTTTTGGTACATTCCGACCAACCGATTGGCTTCAACCAATGAAATCATCTGATTAACCGCATTTACATTGCTTTTCTCGGTAAAACCCTGCATAACCGATCCGCTCTCATTTAATGGTTTTAATGGGTCTGCGGATTCGGGGATATAAAGATTTTCTCCCTCTTTTTTTAACATTCGTATATTTTGCGGTTCAAGAATCATGAGTTTTTTGTTTGCCACCATTTGTGTGGATCCCGGAACATTAGTAGAAATTTGACCGTTTTTATCAATCGTGATAACACTATCCTGCGGATTAAAAGTAATGGTAGTTTTACTCTGGAGGTAATCTGCCGGCAATACTTCGTACCCTTGTTTCGTAACCAGCTTCCCTGCATCATTAGTAGTAAAGGTTCCATCACGGGTCAGTCGTATACCTTGGGGCGTCTTGACAGCAAAAAACTGACCTTCTTTGCTCAATGCGAGGTCAAATGTATTTTCGGTTTTTTGCATAGAACCCAAACTAAAATCAGTATAGGCATCACTAATTTGAGGAACTCGAGAAAGCGAGCGGTTAAAATACTGTGCTCCCTCTTCTGTTTGATTGGCAATAGGGAGGATATTTTGTTTCTCTTTGAAAAGACGGACAAAATCTCCGGTTATCAATTGATCTTGCTTAAAACCAGCCGTATTTGCATTAGCTAGATTCGAAGCAATCGTATCGATGCGGTTAAATTCAGCTACCATCCCTGCTGTAGCCGCATAATATCCGGTCTGCATTTATCATCCTTGTAGAATATTAGAACTTTTGTAGCAACAAGTGTTCCAAAGTTTGAAATAAAAGAAAAATATATATTTCGGATAGTTTTTAAGAAATATTTCGGTATAATCCACCTCTTTTTAACGTAAGGGAGTCTTCCTCGCATGAGTGTCAAAGATCTAAATAAACATCTCGAAACCCTATTCACTGAACATAAATCTAAAAATTGTCTCACCTATGAAACAATTGTCGATCCTTTTGACAAACAACCAACCCTTGCACAAGCAAAAACTATTTTAAAGCTGGCACAAAAGCATAAGATTTGCTTGTTTACATCCTCTGAGCATGCAAAAATGCTCAATCAGCAAGAAGCTGCAGCTAAACGTGCTGCGCAGCTTAAGTTTATTGAAGAAGCCAGCGGCGATGAATTTGATATTCTAAAGCAGCATGAACTTCTCGAATGGTCACGCTCAGATTCTCCTGTACGTATGTATCTACGTGAAATGGGACAAATCCCTCTTCTTACTAAAGAAGAGGAAGTCGAAATTTCTAAACGGATGGAGATGGGTGAAGGGATCATTATCGATGCGATTTGCTCGGTTCCATACTTAATTGATTTTATTCTTGATTACAAAGATCCTCTTATTAATCGTGAACGACGTGTCAAAGAACTTTTCAAAAGTTTTGAAGAAGCGGAAGAAGAAGAATCCGATGATGACAGCGATGATGACAGCGATGATGAAGAATCAAACGAAAAAGCCCCATCGGTTAAAGATAAAAAACGGATAGAAAAAGTTGTTACCAGCTTTAAAGCGCTTGAAAAAGCAAAAAAAGACTGGGTTAAAGCAACCGAAAAAATGTTAGACGAATGTTCTATTGATGAAATGGATGCGGATTACGTTTTATTCTTCCTCAATGTCAGCTTCAAGAAAAAAATGCTGAAAGAATCTTTGTTGGATCTTGGACCAACCTCAAAATTGATCAACGAGCTTGTCCGTTCGATGGAAACAGCCCTGCGAAGTGACGAAGGTTTTGATCGTGAGTTGAAACGTCTTGAATACAAGCTTCCACTTTTTAATGATCAACTCAAAAAAAATCATACTTTGATTTTGAATAAAATCTGTGATTTGACCAAAGAAGAAATTGCAGCTAAAGTTCCGGAAGCAACAATGGTCAGTACCTATATGGAGATCAAGAAATTGATTCAGACCAAAGAAGCCTCTAAAGGCGGTTTCAACATGGAACCGGACAAATTGGCTGATATTTTGGAACAAATCAAACGGGGTAAAAATATCTCAGAAGTTTCCAAAACCCGTATGGCTAAATCGAATCTTCGTCTTGTTGTTTCGATCGCAAAACGTTATACCAACCGTGGACTTCCGTTCTTGGATTTGATCCAAGAAGGAAATATCGGATTGATGAAAGCGGTCGATAAATTTGAATACCAAAAAGGGTACAAATTTTCGACCTATGCTACTTGGTGGATTCGTCAGGCGATCAGCCGTGCTATCGCCGATCAGGCACGAACCATCCGTATTCCGATCCACATGATCGAGACGATTAACCGTATCAATAAAATTATGCGTAAACATCTCCAAGAACACGGTAAAGAGCCGGATGTCGAAACCATTGCAGAAGAAGTGGGCTTATCGGTTGAAAAAGTTAAAAATGTTATCAAGATTACCAAAGAACCGATTTCTCTCGAAGCTCCAATCGGAAATGAAGAAGACGGTCGTTTCGGAGATTTCATCGAAGACAAAATGTCTCTCTCTCCGAGTGATGCTATTTTGAAAGACGATTTGAAAGTCCAAATCGAAAGCGTTTTAGAACAGCTCAATGAGCGAGAAAAAGCGGTTATCAAAATGCGTTTCGGGATCATGGACGATGAAAGTGACCGTACTCTTGAAGAGATCGGCAAAGAGCTCAATGTTACTCGTGAACGTGTACGTCAAATCGAAAGCAGTGCGATCAAAAAATTGAAACACCCTAAAGTGGGTCGTAAACTTAAAAATTATATCGAGGACTGATGACGTTTGATCAGCAGTGGATTGAATACGATTTCAATCCGTTCATCCTATTTAACTCTTCCGGCAAAATCATATCATTGAACACAGAAGCGCAATATCTTCTGGGTGCGATTGAGGCATCTGCAATCTATAAGATTGCAACAACGTATGCCAGTTCTTCATTCGGGTTTAAAACGACATTTTTAGAACTCGAGTTCGGACGTTTTAAATTTTTCGGTATCACTGTAGGCTATGAAGATGAAGAACAGATCGGTATTCGTCTCTACCAGCTCCCCTCTTTCCAGTTTACGAAACAAAAGCCGGATGGTCAGTTGGTGAATGTTTATACGTTGATTGATTTGTGTATCAGTTCCAATTCGATTGGAAGCCAAACACGGTATACAAAAGAACTCGATCCTACGATCCCGGAAATTCGTTTACAGACAGAGCTTTTTATCAAATTGCTCAATAAAATTTATACTTCGATGTTGGGAAATGAGAAAATTTTAACTCGATTGTTTTTCCGTGTAGGGGAACATATTAAATTTGAAGGGGAGAAATATTCACTCTTCTCTATCGAAGTTTCATCCGAGTCAATAACTAAAAAATATCTTCCTGAGATTACTCATTTGGCCGAAGAGAACAATCTCTTCGTTGATGTTAAAGAGCAAAAAATTATACTTAACGTTCCGATGATCGTGAAATAAATAAGTCGCGTGAAATAAAGTATCCCAGAGGGATACCCGCCGCAAGTCCTAACAGATAGGGCATTATCAAAAGTGAATGATTATTGTTAAGAGCCAAAAAACCCATGATTAAAAATGCATACGGTATGAGGCGATAAACAGACACCCATGCTGAAGCATTTTTAGTTGTGTTTTGAATAATGTTGCTTTTTTGTCGAGCTTTTTCTTCTTTAATCATCTGCTTGATATCAGCAACTTCATTTTCGCGCTCTTCTTCGTACAAATCGTACGGGTCATCCATCATATCTATTACGTCTTTATTGTCTTCGATATCAACATTTTCAACACGCTGATTAATCATACTGCGATACGAATAAAGCGATCCCATAAGAATAAGCATTGATGACAACATGGCAACTGTAAAGTTGGCATACACTGTTTTAGACAAAAAGAGCAGTACTAAAACGGAGATGTGTGCTAGTACAAAAATACGGATTGCGTTTTTAATCCTCATCATCATCCTCATCGATGCTCTTACCCATATTGTATCGGGGATCTTTGGCCAATTTTTCAAACTCTTTATACTGTTTGCTGTAGGCTTTATAAACATTTAAAAATGCGGCAGCCAGACCGATTGCAACCCCAACCCATAAAAGCCAAGTAATACCTGTGAGTTTTTTGAGTCCCAGACCAATTGCAACACCGATCAATACGGCAACCACCATCGATATTCCGAGAGATAAAGTCTCTGCCCCTTCGATTATCGGCTTTATACGTGGTTTATGCTCTTCTTGATTTTCTTCCACTACAGTTCTCCGAATATTTTGTTCGCTGCGGCAATCGTCTCTTCAACCATCGCATCAGTCGTTGCAGTAGAAATAAATCCTGTCTCGAATTGGGAACAGGCAAAATAAAATCCTGCATCCAGCATCGCGGCATGAAATTTGGCAAAACGTGCCGTATCGCTTTTGAGCGCTTCGGCAAAATTTGAAACCGACTCATCGCTAAAGAAAAATCCGAACATTGATCCGCGTACATCGGTTTGTAAGCCGATATTGTGTTTTTTCGCTGCTTCCGCGAATCCGTTCATTAAGCGTTTAGCTCTCTCTTCAAGAACTCCAAAAACTCTTGCATTATTTTTGAGCTTGTGAATCGAAGCAAGTCCTGCCGCCATTGCAACCGGATTTCCGCTGAGGGTTCCTGCCTGGTATACTCCTCCCTCAGGTGAGAGATGCGCCATTATCTCACGACGACCGCCAAATGCTCCTACAGGCATACCGCCGCCGATGACTTTTCCTAACGTCACAAGGTCAGGCTTCGTACCAGTAATGCTTTCAGCACCATGCAGACATGCTCTAAAACCGCTCATGACTTCATCAAAAATCAACAATGCGCCGTATTCGTCACACACTGCTCGGAGTTCTGAAAGGAAATCTTTAGTTGCAGGCACCAGCCCCATGTTTCCGGCAATCGGTTCGATAATAACGCACGCGATTCCGGGGCTGTCTTTAAAACATTGACGTACACTTTCGATATTGTTGTATTCCGCCAATAATGTATGCTTGGTAAAATCAGCAGGAACACCCGGAGAACTCGGTGTTCCGAATGTCGCGGCACCTGAACCTGCTTGAACGAGAAGAGCATCACTGTGTCCGTGATAACATCCGGTGAATTTTACTATGTCATCGCGTCCTGTAAATCCGCGAGCAAGTCGGATGGCACTCATAACCGCCTCCGTGCCGCTGCTGACAAAACGGATTTTTTCGATGGAGTCATAGATAGAGATAATAAGTTCGGCAAGATCGCTTTCCGCTTCGGTCGGGGCACCAAAACTCAGACCGTGTTTAACCGCTTCAATAACCGCATTTTCAATCGATTCGTCACGATGCCCGAAAATCAACGGCCCCCAACTCTGAACATAGTCAACATAGCGATTTTCATCAATATCGATCAAATAACCGCCCTCTCCTCGTGATATAAAACGGGGAATTCCACCGACGCTTTTAAACGCACGTACCGGAGAGTTTACCCCTCCCGGTATAAGCTGCTGGGCTTTTTCGAAGGCTGTTTGTGAGTGCTCAATGCTCATTCATAATCCTAATCAATAATCTTTTTATTATTATACCTAAGATTAAGTTGTCCAAATGGCCCGTTATGCGATAAAATAATAAAAAAACTTAAGGTCATTTATGCAATTTAACGTCGATGCCACCTGCGGCAACGCCAGAGCGTGCACTATCACTACGGCACATTCCACAATCCAAACTCCCATCTTTATGCCGGTAGGGACGGTAGGCTCTGTAAAGGCGCTTGATATGGCAGATATGACAGAACTTTTAGATACTCAAATCATTCTCGCCAATACCTACCATATGTATCTTCGACCCGGAGATGAAACTGTTGCGCGTCTCGGAGGATTACACGACTATACCACCTACCCTAACAGTTTTTTGACAGATAGCGGAGGATTTCAGGCATTCAGCCTCAGTGATATTTCAAAACCGACCGAATCAGGGATCGAATTTCGCAGTCATATCGACGGAAGCAAACACTTCTTTACGCCAGAAAAAGTTATAGATATCCAAAACAATTTAAACAGCGATATCATGATGATTCTCGATGATCTCGTCGCTCTGCCTGCAACAGCGGAACGGATCAAAACCTCGATACAACGAACGACTCAGTGGGCGCAACAGTCGATTGATTATCATCGAAATAATCAGACCAAAGGGATCGGCATAAACCAAAATATTTTTGCCATTATCCAAGGGGGGACTGATTTAAATTTCCGTACCCAATCTGCTGAAGAGTTATGTGCGATGGATTATGACGGGTTTGCAATCGGTGGACTTTCCGTCGGTGAGTCAAATAATCTGATGTACGATACGGTTGAGCATACAACACCGCTAATGCCATCTGATAAACCACGCTATCTGATGGGAGTCGGAACCCCCGAAGATTTGGTCGAAAACATCGAACGCGGAGTCGATATGTTCGATTGTGTTATGCCGACACGCAATGCCCGCAACGGAACGTTGTTTACAACCTTTGGGAAAGTAAATATCAAAGGTGCTAAATATAAATATGACTCCGAACCGATTGATCCGGCATGTCAATGCTACACCTGCCGCCGTTACAGCCGTGCTTATTTGCACCACTTATTTCGTTCCAGAGAACTGACATATTTTCGACTTGCATCGATTCATAACCTCCATTATTACTTGTGGTTGGTACGTCAAGCGCGTGAAGCTATAATATCAGGTCAATTTATTCACTTTAAAAAGGATTTTTATGCACGAAGACAATCTTAAACTCGGTGTTAATATCGATCATATCGCTGTACTTAGAGAAGCACGTAAAATCAATGATCCTGATCCGGTGATGGCGCTAGGAATTTGTGCTATGAATGGTGCGAATCAGATTACGATCCATTTGCGTGAAGATCGACGTCATATCCATGATGAAGATGTCCGTCGAATTTTAGAAAATTCTTCTCTTCCTGTTAATCTGGAATGCTCCATCAATCCTGAAATCATTGATATTGTTTGTCGCTTGCGTCCTCACCGTGCGACATTGGTCCCTGAAAAAAGAGAAGAAGTAACTACAGAGGGCGGGCTCGATGTTGTAGGACAGTATGATGCAATATTAAATGCTATTAAAAAACTTTCCAAACATGAAATTGAGGTTTCACTCTTTATCGATCCAACACACGAAGCGATTGAATTGGCTTGTAAACTGGAAGCCCAGTGGGTTGAACTGCATACCGGTAGCTATGCAAACGTATACGCTATGCGCTACAGTGCCCTTCCCCATACACACCATACTATCGAGTCACTTGATTTAAGCCGCAAAGAACTCGACAGCCGTTTGAATCAGGCATTCGAAGAGATTGTTGATGCAGCTAATAAAGCACGTATGTTAGGTTTAAAGGTTGCAGCAGGACATGGTCTTAATTACCAAAATGTTAAATCTATTGTCGATATTGATACAATTGAGGAACTTAATATCGGACAAAGTATCATAGCCCGTTCCGTGTTTACCGGCTTGGCTGTTGCCGTATCGGATATGAAAGCACTATGTCAACGCTAAAACGGATTGCCATCAGTGTCGGTGACCTGAATGGAGTAGGATTTGAGATAATCCTCAAAGCCCACAATCAGATCAAACAACTCTGTGATCCTCTCTATTGTATCAACTACACTATGGCGCATCAAGCGGCAGGGTTATTACACAAACAAATTCCAAACGATTTTCATATGTTCAAAGTCTCAGGTGAATTTACCATCGAAGCAGGGAAAGTCTCCCGTGAGAGCGGACAATACAGCTATGATTCTTTTATTGCTGCTGTAGAACTGGCAAAATCCAAAGCCGTTGATGCTGTCGTAACGTTACCGATTCATAAAGAAGCATGGAAAATGGCTGGAATAGATTATGTCGGACATACAGATGCATTGAGAGATATATGTAAAAGTGATGCCATTATGATGCTCGGATGCGATCAACTTTATGTTGCACTCTTTACGGAGCATATTCCCCTTCATGAAGTTGCAAACCATATTCAAACCGATAAACTCACTTCATTTTTGCTCCAACTTTATGCAACGACTGCACATGAACCCATCGCTGTTTTAGGACTCAATCCTCATGCAGGGGATCACGGCGTTTTAGGAGATGAAGAGCGTTTTATTGATGAAGCTATAGCGCATGCCAATGCACATCTCGGAAGAGATATTTTTGTCGGTCCAATCGTTCCGGATATTGCGTTTACACCGCGGTTCCGTCAAAATTTTTCAATGATTGCGGCTATGTATCATGATCAGGGATTAGCACCGCTAAAAGCACTCTATTTTGATCAAAGTGTAAATATTTCCTTGGGTTTACCGATTATCCGTACATCTGTCGACCATGGAACGGCATTTGACATCGCGTACCAAAACAAAGCATCCATATTAAGTTATATGAATGCTGTAAAGGCAGCAATTACTTTTGATGTGAAAGATGAAAATCATGGCAGATAAAGCTTCAATCAATGTATTCAAAACACTGAGCCATACCCATTTTGATACACAAACATTTCGTCCCGGTTTTATCAAAGCGGCTTGGAAAGCGTATACTGATATTGTGACGACTCCTATTTCTCAAAACACGTTTCAATCTCTTGTCGGTGCTTTGTTTGATTGGCTATTTTTAGAAAAAAAAAGCGATTCCGATACGGTTTTAAGCAATATACGTGATTTATTTCGTAATTCAGAAGAAGTTGAGCGATTTTTATCCGATACTTTTTATATTGTATTGAACCATTATATAAAATCGTTTTACGGTCACCTGGGCGGGTGGAGTAAAATTGTCTCTTTTTCTACAGCTATCGAGCGTTTCATAACCTATACTGCAAACCGTCTGGATGATGAATCCTTCTTTTTATTTGAAGATGCTTTTATCAATGCGCTTGAAACACTTCGTCAAAAATCAGAGAATATTACGGTACTTAACACCTACTATGGTGTTCCCATCCAATACAGCGCTCAAATCCTGCAC
>NZ_JAQTQR010000083.1 GCF_028712165.1 Sulfuricurvum sp.
GATAGCGATGCGTTCACCGCGCGGATTTGGTAAAACTTATTTTTCGCTTGTTGCGATTCAAGCGTATGCTTCCCAAGTGCGCCTCCTCCAAAATATCACCCGTATCGCATGGATTTGCCCTACTCATCCTATCCACACCTACTCTACTGTTTCTCCTCCAAAGAGTGTCCTGACCTCATCCATTATTACGACACTATTTCAAGGACACTCATGTTTAAATACACCCTTTCATTGGTCGCCTGCGCGACTCTCGTTGCTTCATTAGAGGCCAAAGACCTCACTCTCGATCCGATTGTGATCAGTGCTTCCAAAACCGAACAGTCTCTCAAAGAAACCACCTCAAACATACAAATCATTACTGCTGAAGAACTCGAAGAAAAACATATTACCTCTGTCATAGATGCTTTACGTCTGCTCGGCAATATCCCAATCGCCCAAAGCGGCGGTATTGGCCAACAAAGCTCCTTTTTCCAACGCGGATTCAGTTCTGAGAATACTGTTGTCATGATTGACGGAATCCGTTATAACGATCCGACAACGACGAAAGGGCAAAGCCAGCTTGAGCATTTGATGATTAATGATATCGAACAAATTGAAGTGATCTATGGAGCACAAAGCGGTATATGGGGAGCGAATGCAAGTGCAGGTGTCATCAATATCATCACCAAACAAGCGACCGAAAAACTCCAAGCAGCGGGAAATATCGAATTCGGCACCTATGCAACATCCAAAATCGGAGCCAATCTATCCCAAAAAGTCGGAGCGCTTTCATACTATATCGGAGCCAATCAATTTAAAACCGATGGAATCTCCTCGCAAACGCCTCGCGGTAAAGATCCAAAAGCATACGAATCAGATGGCTATCTCAACCAAACGCTTAATGCCAAAATAGCTTACGATCTTACCGCAGCAGACACTGTTCGTGCCCAGATGAATTTTATCGACGCAAACATCCATTATGATGCCTACGGACAACCCGATAGTACGGCAAATGAAATACATCAAATCAATCGACTCACTTCTATAGGATATCGCCACCATTTTAATACAAAAAATTACATTGATGCGACGTATGCATCAAGTACGTTCGATAAAAATGACCCGCTCGGATCTACAACACGATTTAAAGGGGAAAACAAAGAGTTCAATCTTTTAGGTACATTCCAATACACCACGAACGGATCGGTCATAGCAGGTATAAATGCTTTACATTCAAAAGATACGATTAGCGCCAAAGAACTCAATTCCAAAGGAATTTTCCTCACCAATACCAACCACCTGAAAAAATTGATCCTTACCGAATCAATTCGACGGGATGCATATGATACTTTTGCCGATAAAACTACCGGTAAAATTGGAGCAAAATATCTTTTTAATACAGATATAAGTCTCAGTGCCAATTACGGAACAGCTTACCGCACTCCGTCACTTTATGAATTGTATGCAGGTTATTACGGCAATCCGAATCTCCAGCCTGAGACCACTAAAAGTTTCGATACGACGATACAATACAAACATCTAAGTCTCACATATTATAATAACCGTGTCAACAATCTCATCGGATACAATCCATCCACCTATGTGAATGAACAAGTCAGTGGGACATCTACATTCAAAGGGTACGAAGTGCGTTATAACAATACGTTTGCCAACATCCTAGCAATGAATCTCTCTTATAACAAACTTTTCACGAAAGATAAAAACGCTAACGCGTTAATACGCCGTCCGAATGATACTTTTAACGGATCATTAACCTACTATCCGAGTGACAAACTAACGCTGGGCACTGCCGCAAGTTATATCGGAACCCGTCCGGACACCGACTACTCCACCTATCCGGCCACTTCGGTACAAACAGGACGTTATACTCTTTGGAATGCATTTGCAAATTACGATATTACATCTAACCTGACCGTCTATCTCAAAGCAGACAACCTAACCGACAAACTTTATCAGGAAGTTTTCGGATACGGAACATACGGACGCACTATTTCTATCGGCTTAAACGCTAAATTCTAATGAAATTATTATTCCGTCCCTATATCCGCTACAAATTCTTAAACTCCCTCTTCACCGGAATGGTGGGAGGGTCTGTTTTTACAATTTACGGTTCACTCAGTCCTTCCACATTCTCCGCGGGAGGGATCTTTCTTGCTCTAGGGCTGATGGGGATGGCGTACGTATACCATTATCTTATGCGGCTGAAGCGCTTTTTTATCCTCTCTCTCGCTGCAGAAATCATTATGCTCGGCATGATCGGATATTTTCTCGTTTTTCCTAAATATCAGATAACGGCGCTTATCGTCTACGGAGCCTATCAGCTCTCCTTTGTGTTTGGCGGGTATTTGGTTCGTGCAGAAACCCATTTTGCCCGAAAAGCCCGCATTATGGGATGGATCGATATTGCCAAACAGCAAGGCTATCTTGCAGGACTGCTCCTCTCGTACGGATTCTACAAGCTCTTGGAGCATTACGGATTATCCGATGCAAAGGTGCAGGTTTACGGGCTTCACATTCTTTTGTTTCCGTTAGAGATCGCTATTATTATGTTACTCTTTGGGGCTTTTAGGGTAAAATAGAGAAGTTTTAGTGAGGAGAGTGTATGCGCATTGTTATGTTGCTAATTGCATGGACATTTTGTCTTCTTGCATCTCCTCTTACGCTCACCTTCGAAGGAAACAAAAAAATATCCGATAGCAGCCTCTATGATGCATTGGGCTTGCGAAAACCCTATCCCATAGAGGTATGGGAAGACCTCCCCTCCATCGAATCCGCAGCAGTATCTCAAAGTCTCTCCGGACTGACAAGTTTTTACCGATCCAAGGGGTTTTACCACGCAAAAATCACCTCCGAAACCAAAGATAACGCTGTTGTTTTCAAAATAGAGGAAAATGATCCCATCCTCGTGGGTGACGTAAAAATCAACAGTCCGATTGATGTGGATTCGGCCGTTTCACTCCAAAACAATGACGTTTTCGACCAAGAGAAATTCTCCGCATCCAAAGCTGAAATCAAAAAACGCTATGCGCAGGCAGGATATTGCAATGCCCAATTCAACTCCAAAGCATGGGTTGATATTGAAACCAATCATGCCTATCTTCTTTTCGAAGCCACACCGGGAGAGCCCTGTACCTTCGGGGCTGTCAATGTCGAATCGACTCCGAATATCAACGGGAAACTTACCGCCTCAATGCTCCGTTTTAAAGAGGGGGATCCCTACAACGTAGAAGCTATCCGTCAGAGTTATGAAGCCCTATACGCACAAGAGGGGGTAACACGCGTTATTATTAACGACAACGAACGTAACGGGAGTGTGGTTCCGATCATGCTTAATATCGAAGAAGCCGAACTTCCGATCCGTTTCACCGCAGGATTAGGGTACAGCAGTGATGAGGGGATAACCGCCCAGACAGGGATAAAACACCGTAATTTTTTAGGTGATTTAAAAACCCTCTCTCTGGATGCACGCTATTCACCGCTCAAACAAGAAGCGTCAGGAACATTTGGGCTTCCGCTGGAAAACAGAGGTTTGCTGGGAGCTGAAATCGGGTACAAAAACGAGATTTTCGACGGATATAAAACTGCAAGTACCTATGAAAAACTGACCGCCAAATATCAAGACAAACCGGCTTCGGCAATGATGGGGATTTTATTTGACGAAGTTAAAACCTATCAAAGTAAAGATATTACTACGTTTCCAAACAGCAAACTTTTCATCGCTTCTCCGATTGGAGAACTCAATTACGATACACGGGATAAACCGCTCAATCCGACCAAAGGATATTGGCTCAATGCCAATGTGATGGGATCACTCTATACTCCCGGGTTATCGGATGCAACCTATTTTAAATCCCTTCTCTCAGGTGCGTACATCACCAGTATCGATGAGCAAGTCTTCGGAGCCAAACTCAAATGGGGAACCCTTCGAGTCTATGACGGATCCGTTCCCTCATCGTATCGTTTTTACGCCGGGGGGATGAATTCAAACCGTGCCTACATGTACCGGGATTTAGGGCCTAAAAACAGTGACGGTGACCCTATCGGCTTTGCATCAATAACCGAGGGGACAGTGGAATACCGTTTCCCGATTTATCAAGAGTTTAGAGGAGTTTTGTTCAGTGATGTCACTTTTGCATCGCAAAATATCATTCCCGATTATGCAAAAGACGGGTATTTAGGGATAGGGTTTGGATTCCGCTATGTTACTCCCGTCGGTCCGGTTGCAATTGATTTTGGATTTAATCCCGAAGATTTTGCCCAAAATGCTATCCACTTTCGAATCGGAGAACTGTTTTGAAACGATTCCGTTCACTCCCTTGGCTAAAGTGGCTTAAACATCTGTTTGTAACGTTTCACTTTCTCCTTTACAGTGCCGTATTACTTGCTTCGGCAGCTCTTTATATCGCATTTCGACCGGACAGCCTCGACATTGTTAATACCTACTTTCTCGAACCCTTCGACATCCACTATTCACGATCCGAGGGATCCTTGCTCACAGGTTTTACCCTCTATGATGTCAATAGCACAAAAGGTAAAGCCAAAACGCTCGTTCTCAAATACAATCTCGTCAAAATGCTGGAGGGAGAACATACGATTGATTCTATCCGTATCGACGGGCTGCAACTCCATCTGAACGATTTTTTGAGTGATGAGACCTCTGTATGGCCTTTTCCGACATTCAAACTCCGAGAAGTCACTATTACCAATCTTCAGCTTATCAGTAGCTATCCCATTGAGC
Source organism: Sulfuricurvum sp. (assembly GCF_028712165.1). Classification (GTDB taxonomy): domain Bacteria; phylum Campylobacterota; class Campylobacteria; order Campylobacterales; family Sulfurimonadaceae; genus Sulfuricurvum. Next base: position 4,739 of record NZ_JAQTQR010000083.1, read on the forward strand.
TCGATATTCATGCTCAAAACGGGAGCTATGATGGAAATGTGCTCAATTTTGCAACCTTCAATGCAGCACTGAAATCGCGCTATGCCAGCGGTGCAGTTCATGGAAAAGTATCCAAAAACGCCCTCGTCGGAGTAGCTGATCTTTACCCCAATGCGACCGAATTGGCTCCCTACAGCGGAAAGTTTACGACATTACCACGCGTTGTTCGAGTTAAAATTGCTGAGCTTTCCGACACCAAAGCTCTTTTGCAGACTTCCATTGCCAGCCTCCCGTCCAAACAAGATGCTTTGCTTAATGCCAATACGATAGCCCTCGATTTTCGCTACCGCTATGATGATGATTATTTTGATATTGATGCGACCTATCTGCTGCAACGCCTCCAAGATTCGATGCAAACAAAACAGCACCTCCGCTATACACTAGCGGGTAAAACAACAACCGAATTTGACGGCCTTATCACTTCAGCCCACCTTCTTCCGGCAAATACTCTGCACGGTGAATTTACGGACGACACGAGCGGAGTGAACGGTATATTGACTCTCGATGGAAGTACGCTCCATCTCTTGAGTCATGATTATGAGCGTTTCACTTGGGATCTACTAAGCGAACATCAAAACCTCAACTTTATCCCCTCCCTCCCCACATTTTTAAGTGCCTCACCGCTTAAGCTCAAAGCTGCGGGAGAATATGTACTCAGTTCAAATGCGATTGAAGGATCCATCGACGCAACCCATGACGCAGCTCTTTTCAACGGAAAATTTTCCACCCAAAACGGCCATCATTCGCTCAAAGGAGATCTCACACTCCAACAGGATGCACCGCTATGGAAGGAGTGGAAACATAAACCGCCCGAACACCTCGCACTCTATCTCAGCAATGAATCCAATGTCAGCCAAATCAATTTATCCGGAGAAGCGTTGGCCCTAACGGCTACTTTGAACGGGGAGAGTATCAAAGGTTCAGGAAACTACATCGGTGCTTTTTTCGATTTTGAAGGGAGTCTGGCTGCTAATCAAAGCACTCTCAACATAGATACTGTGATCCCCTCCGCTTTTGCCTCTTTTTCCAAACTGGAACCTATAGAACTAAGTCACGGCGAATATTACGATATGGAAGTTCGGGCGAAAACCCATGTAACCCTGAACCATACCCTCCATATCCAAAGCGATATTAGTATTCCATGGTATGCGGCAGTTCTGGATTCTCAGCGATCTTTTGGAGGAACCGACGGCAAGATCAGTGTTACCTATAATGATGGCAACATCACAATTCCCCATTACCGTCTCGAAGTTGCCGGTCATGACGTGATGAGCGATAAAATCTCACACATGCATCTGGAAGCGGACGGAAAGCTTAGTATCGACGAATTTTGGATATACGACACGCTGCTTCTAAACGGAATAGTTTCTCCGGATTTGAGCGCATCATTGCGGCTGCAATCGGATCGTTTCAGCTATCACGGTCCGGAAGGCGATGCCCATGCAGCAGCAGATATCACCTTTGTACGAGATGCACAAGCAAACCAAACGCTTGCAGGTTCCATCAACATACTCGATGCAACGATCACCTATCTGCCGTTGCAACAGCTGAAAGTCATGGACGATGATATTATCATTATCCAAGATGTCCGCCCTCCAAGCCAAATAAAGCTTGCTATGAACCTCCACATAACGGCTCAACAACCGATCCATTACCAGACGAAAGAACTTGATTTACGGTTAAATCCTGATATCACCCTCTGGAAAGATCCTATTGCCCTTATGCAGATTTTGGGTATGGTAAGCATCCCTTCCGGTACTGCCAAAACGGGCGGAAAAGAGTTCACTATCAAACCGAGTGAAATCTATTTTGGCGGGGATGTTCCTATGAACCCTTATTTGAATATGACTATTGCCTATGAAGTAGACTATAAAAAAATCCTCATCTATGTTACCCACACCCTCGATTCACCTATTTTCCTCTTCAGCTCGGATCCGGTAATGACTCAAAATGACATCATGAGCTATATCCTCTTTGGCACCCCTGCCAGTACGGCAGCGGGAGACAACAGCTCTTCCGGAGTTCGTGCCGATGCGACCAACTTTATGTTGGGTGCCGGGCTCAAAGGTCTCATCAACGGAGCGACAAAAATCCAAATCGATACGATGAATATTCTCACTAATTCTGAAGGGGGAATGGGATTTGAAGTGGGTGCGAAGCTAAACAAAGACCTTCGCGTCCTCTATAAAAATGACACCCTTTCGAGTGTCCTTGTGCAATATCAGGTCAACCGTTGGCTCCGTTTGGACGCCGATGTTCATGCGCTTGGACAAGGGATTAATGCCGTTTACATCAAAGACTTCAGAGACTTTCTTCCGCATAATGAAAAGGTAATTAATAAAAAGACGTCAAAATAAGAGGAAAAACTTATAATCCCAATATCTTTTTCCACCAGGGTTTGTCTACATTCTCATCCTCTTTTTTATCACAACTCTTGCCACTTTTAATTTCATCAATAGTTTGCGGAGAGCATTCGAGAAGAGTCACACTGCGTGTGTCCGCCGCTTGTAATTTTTCCAATCCTACAAGCGGACTCATATCTTGCATGGAATCATTACCGTTAAAAACAACCAAGTTTTTATACTCTTGCACAACATCGATTGCCTTGACTGCCGTATTGCTGATATTGAGTTTTTCTAACGCCTTTAAATCTTTTAGGCAGGAGATATCACTCACTTTTGAACACCCGTCTATGTCCAGTTCTTTTAATTTGACGAGGCTATTCAATGCACATATATCCGTAACTTCATCGGATGATACCCTTAGTTTTTCCATGTTTATCAAATTACCCAAAGGTGAAATATCTTTAAGCCCATCCGAATAGATCGTCAAAGATTTGAGAGATGGAATCTGTCCGATTGCCGTTATATCCGTAATCTCAGCGTTACTGATTTCGAGCTGCTCTAAGTTTTTGAGTTTTACCAATGGGCTAAAATCGGTTACAGGATTACTGATAATATCAAGATCTCTCAAATGAACCATTTTTTCCAATGGTTTTAAACTCATAATTTCATTGGTACTCAAATCAATTTTTTGGAGATTCGGAAAGTATCGCAACAGTGAAATATCATCCATCCAATCGATCTGATGAAGATCAGGATAATCCGCGACAGAAGATACCTTATCCGCCTGATTCCCGCTGAGTCCCAAATCGGTTACACTTTGCAGGTATTTGTACATACTCTTGCAATCCTTTTTTTTGAACGCCATACTGTACTTTTTAGGAAGACTGATATACATATCTTGTTTAAGTACTTTTAATGTTTTCAAATCACTCGAAGTCGGTTTTTGACATGTTTTCATAAATGAGGGTGCTGCCGATACAAATGTACAGGCTCCTATAGCTAAACTGACAATTAATATATATTTCATTTTCATAATCCGAGTACCTTTTTCCACCATGGTTTATTTAAATTTGCATAGTCTTCATTTGTGCAATGTTTTCCAGCTCTAACCTCTTCTATACGACTTGGAGAACACTCCATTAAATTTGCGCTATACGCATTTGCATATTCCAGTTTTTGTAACCCTACAAGCGGACTCATATCCCTTAAACTGTCACAGCCACTAAATGAAACCAAGTTTTTATAGTTTTTTGCGACATCAATCTTTTTGATTTTCGTAGAGGTGATATCAAGTTCTTCTAATTGTTTTAAATCTTTTAAACAAGAGATGTCGCTAACTTTTTCACAATTACCTATATTAAGAATTTTTAATTTTGTTAATTTATTTAAACCACATACATTTGAAACATTTACACTGTTTATAAGCAAATCTTCCAAATTTGTGAGATTGGAAAATGGAGTAATATCCGTAATCCCATCTGAATAGATTCTGAGCGATTTAAGAGATTTTATTTGTCCAAGTGCAGTAATATCAGTGATGCTCTCGTTGTTGATTGCTAGACTTTCCAATTTTTTTAATGATGTCAAAGGGGTAAAATCTGTTACAGGGTTATTGCTAATATCTAAATCTTGTAAATTTGAAATTTTTGTCAATTGAGTTAAATCTTTTATTTTATTTCCATGAAGAGTGACTCTTTGTAGATTTGGAAAATGTTGAAGTATAGAAACATCTTCTAAATCACGACCCGATAATGAAATACTTTTTGTAGTGCTAAGAAATTGATTAAGATCCTGGCAATCTCTTGATATAAATGCTTCTTTGTAACGGTTAGGATCATAACCGTTAAAGATAAATTTTTTGATTGCAATTAACGTTTTTAGATCACTCTGGTTTGGATTTTTACATATTTTCATAAATGAGTTGTCTGCTAATGCAAACGTATAAATTCCTATAAAAATAATAACAAATAATTTAAATTTCATTTTCCCACCTTTTTAGTGCTACTAAGACGATTAATAAACTCGGCTACTTCTTTGTGTAAGACTCTTCGACTCGTAGAGTGTGACTCAATGAGGAGATAGGGGACACTTCCACATTTCATTTCATTTACAGAACAGTCATCATTAGATTTAGTCCCACCGAAATTTCGTGTCATAGAAAGTGCCAAATAGTTTCGATCAAGCTTTTCGAAAATAGCAATAATTTGCCCTAAATCAGATTTTGCGTTTTTAAATACTCCCTTTGTAAACCAACTCTTCCAATAACCAAAATTCAGAAGTTTATGAAGCGGTACTTCTTGTTCAATGAGTAGAAAAACCAAATCAAGCAGGTTATGCTGATTAGGAGATGCTTTATAGTTTTTTTCTATCTGTTCCACCCTTTTGATAAACATCTTATAATTTATTTTTTGTGTTTTTGAGTCGTATCGATCTCGACTAGTTACATTTAGATCAGTCAGTTTATGTTCTAAAAATGTCCCTTTTAGCTGAGGAGAGGGAATAGCATACGTATCATCAAACTTTTCTATATTTTGTTCCAATAGTTCATATACTATATTCCAAAGAGCATTTTGATCACTTGAATGCAATGTGGTTGTATCAATACTCAAAAATCTTTCTAACCATTTTGTAATTTTTAATAGATTTAAATCCTTAATAAGATCAGTAACTAGGTAATTCGATTTTGACGGTTCATTAACATTGATTGTATGCTTTAGCTTAGGAATAGATGCTTTACAGTCAGTTTGTAGTTCACTAATATTGGCTTTTATTTTTTTTGCGGTGCTTGGAGAGATAATAGTTTTAGAATCGGAAAGTTTATTACCCATATCAGCTTGAAGTTTTTTACTGATTCGAAACTTTGATCCGTCTTGCAAATCATTTATTAAATCTGTAACTCTTTCCAAAACAATATCTAATGTTTCCAATACTTTTACAAGTGTTTCATAGAGTATTTTACCGTCATAATAATTATAAGTAATTCGGATATCGGTATGTAACCATCGATCATCTTTGTCTTCAACACCCAGCTTAGCCACATCAAAATCAAAATTCTTAAGTGGCTCTAAGCTTTTTTTGAACTCATCTATTGCGTTATTAAGTGCCGTATAATCCATCTTTATCAAAACGCTTGAAAGTGCTTCTATCGAAAAATCTGCCAACATACGCTGCGTCAAATCATAATCATTTCGAAGATTTAGAACTTCGGCATCTTTGTGAAAAAAGCTTTGGCTTATTTTTGCCTGATGTATCTCATTGAAAAATGGGGTTGAAAGATAAATCAGACTTTTTACTTTCCATTTCTCTGGCCACGCACCACCTAACCGTGCAATTTGTTTCGTCATTTCATTGACCACGTTTCCGCCATGAGAATGCCCGAGAAGATGAAAATACATCGTCCGGTGTTTATTCTCATAATACGGTTTTTCTCCCTCTGCACCGCATAAGCGGTTTATAAGATATCTCCCTGCTACTTCACGGTTATGGATTCCATTATCTCCTGTCCACCCGTGAAAAGGAAACAAAATAATATTGCCATTTGTTTTCTCCAAGTTAACGATTTCATCATAAAATTTTGCATCCCAATATTTTTTTGCGCCTGCTTTATACTCTTTATCATTAAAGTCATAGCTTACTGCCCGTGATTCTGCCGCTTCTGTTGCATTGATTGGATCCGTCGTACCTGCTACAAGAATAAGAACATGCCATTCTTCGGGTATTTTCACATGTTGTGAGCTTCCCTTGCTGCTTACTCCTGCCATTCTACTTCTCCTACAAATTTATTAACATCAGATTGTTCTAGATTATGGCTTTTTAGCATTTGATCAGTATCGTACGTTTGTTCTATTTGCGAGTCGCTTACACTCGTTGAATGCGTCTCTTTTACTAACACATCACCCATCCGGTCTAAAGCAAGAAGTGTTGCTTGAACCGCTGTTCCATCAGCTAATGTCGTATCTGCTTTCAATACAATATCTTTGTCAACAATTTTACTAATGACATGAGTATGCAGGTTGGTCAAACGTATATTCCAAACGGTTTCTGCTTTTCCTCCGTCAATGTATATCTTCGGCGCAATGATCTCGATATGATCCGTTCCGATGATATCAATGTCATCCCCCTCAATGAATATATCCCCATTAGCGTACATTGTAATACTGGTTTTCCCCACCATAATCTCATACTTCTCACCCACTATAGTATGTTTAAGAACACCAACTTCTTCGGTGAATGTTATCCCCACCGTCTCATTCTTACTGGCACCTACAGATACTTGATACCCAGCACCGATAGTGAGTGCTTTGGCGATATCAATCGTTTCGGTTTTGCTTTTGTTGACTCTCTCTTGGCGGTAGCCGTGGA
>NZ_JAQTQR010000084.1 GCF_028712165.1 Sulfuricurvum sp.
GTATGGAGTACCCGAAGTCCCGTTTCGGGAGAGTTGCGTGACATGATCACCACTTCGACCAGCGGAGTATCCCCCGCTTTTTGGTAACGGTTGAGTTCGAGAAGCGCTTTGACGAGCGGAAATCCCGTACCTGCTTTTAGAGGTTCGTTTTCCCGTTCCGACATATACTGACGATAGACTTCGATCGCCGTATCCGGGTCGTTGAGGTACTGTTCTTTAAAGACACGATCTTCTTCAGAGAGATCGAACAATGCCGTTGCTGTGACGCCGACGACGAGGGTATCTGAGAGATCGAGTGCCATAGAAAGTTCCTCTAACTGTTTGCAGAGATTGTATCCAATCTTTTGGTTAAAATGAATTTTAGAATAAATTTATTTTAAAATAGATATAGTAATTCATATTATTAAAAATAGTTAATCATTGGTTTTGATTGGCAAAAAAAGGGAAATAATGAATTGGTATGTTGGAAAAATAGTGGCAATATTTATGTTATTGCTATTACCTTTGTTTGGTGATGAAGCGTATGAACAGGAGATAAAAACGGCTTTTGAGGCAGCGGAAAAAGTGATCCAAAAAGGACCGCAACAAATCAAAGTATTTGACCAAGCTGAGCTTGATTTACCGGAAAAGTTCATTTTTATACCAAACCCTGAAGCCTCCAATATTATGCGTGCGATGGGGAATCCCGTATCCGAGGGGTTCGCAGGGATGATCATGCCTGAGGAAATGAAAACGTGGTGGTTTATCACGGTAAATTATGACAATGCAGGTTATATCAAAGATGATGATGCCAAGAACTGGAAGACTGATGAGATGCTTCAGCAGATGAAGGAAAATGCCGTACAAATTAATGAAGAACGTGTAAAAAGACATATGCCGGAAGTCGATGTGGCAGGATGGGTACAGACTCCGATGTATTATGGAGACAATCATGAGGTTATTTGGTCGGTAGCCACCAAAGCAAAAGGTGTACAAGACGATCAGGCCCAGGGGGTAAATTACAACACTCTCGTGTTAGGACGTCAAGGATATATAGGACTAAATATGATTACTTCTCTTTCGTCGATCGAATCGCTGAAGCCGACGAGTAAAATGTTGATCGATAAACTTCATTTTGTTGATGGCAAACGATACAGTGATGTCAATTTTGATACGGATAAAATTGCTGAATACGGTTTGGCAGCCTTGATTACGGGTGTTGCGGCAAAGAAACTGGGATTGATAGCGCTAGCCGCCGCATTTTTCGTGAAATTTGCCAAGGTAATTGCATTGACACTTTTCGGAGGGACTCTTTGGTATAAAAAATGGGCGTCTAAAAAGAAGCAAAATGAGACTGCTTCCACTATCGATACAACGGAAAAATTATAATCTATGAAGACATTATTGGCTCTTCTCGCCGCCGGAAAACTTGGAAAAGTTGCATTAACCGGAGGCAGCATGCTTATTTCGATTGTCGCGTATTCGTTTATATTCGGATGGTGGTATGCAATCGGATTCGTATTGCTGATTTTTGTCCATGAAATGGGACATTTTATTGCGGCAAGACAACGTGGACTGGATGTCGGTGCACCCACGTTTATCCCTTTTGTCGGGGCATGGATCGCACTAAAAGAACAACCGATAGATGTAGAGAACGAGGCCTATATCGGTTTTGCAGGTCCGTTTGTCGGTACACTTGGGGCATTGGTCGTCTATTATCTGTCGAGAACGTATGATAGTAATCTATTGCTTGCACTGGCGTATTCAGGATTTTTTATCAATCTGTTTAATCTGATTCCTATCTCTCCGCTTGACGGTGGTCGAATCAGTGCCGTTTTAACTCCGAGGATTTGGTTCTTAGGTGTACCGATGCTCTTAGGGTTCTTTTTCTATTTTCCCAGTCCGATGTTGCTAGTCGTAGCAATCTTGGCATTTCCACAATTAAAGCTTGCATGGAATTATGATCCGCAAGATGAAAACAACCAACGCTACTATGCGATTAGTGCTGAAAACAGACTGGCGTATAGTCTGTATTACATCGGTCTTGTTGTCTTCTTATCGGCAATGACCTATAACATTCATCAGGTACTGGGTAGAGGATACTAAAACATATACGATTTTTTAAGAGTCTGTAACCAAGTTTTTACTCAGAACCGCCATTTCCAGAAAATCGACCTCTCGTTTCCATAAATCCGATTCGGGAAACGCGATCATCTCACCTGTCCTGACATAGCCTCTGCGTTCATAATACTCGATCAGCTCACTGCGCCGTGTGATGACTTCCATGACGGCAGTATTGACTCCCCACTGATTCTGTGCTTCGGATTCCGCGTAGGAGAGCAGCGCTTTTCCGATCCCGCTCCCCTGAGAGGTCGGCTCAACGGCGAACAGTCCGAAATGGACGGTATCATTTTCACGATGGGCATGGAGTGTAGCGAGGATCGTTTCATCCGATCGAGCGATCAAAATCAGAGAATCAGGGTCATTCAGAAGTTGCGTCAGTCCCGCCTCATCGATCCGTTTCCCGCTGAGGAGGTCAGCTTCGGTCGTCCATCCCGCGCGGGAACTCTCACCGCGATAGGAGCGGTTTAGGAGGGAGGTTAGGGTAGGGATGTCGTTAGGTTTGGCGTGAGCGAATTTCATGGATTGGATTGTAGCATATCGGGGGTTTTAAGAAGTTAGGCTGCTCGTCGTTTATTTAATCAATCATTGCATGCCACTTGATTGAGATAGCCTTATCGTTGTTATCAAAAAAGTACGTTACTTCTGCTAGGCCATCACCATAATTCCATTCGCGGTGAGAGCTAGTCGTCATACTTTTTCCCAAAGTTTCTTCAATTTTTTTTCTCGTAGTCCCCACCACCAAACCATATTTCACTGGCCAATTCGGGTTAGTAATGACAACGTCATCAACCATGATTTTTTCTTCGAGACCAAAGCGGGCTATATAAACTGAAACTGTCATTCCATCGTACTGGTAATTATGTAACTCGTCATTTACCGAGGAATTGTCTTCATGCTTAATCAAGCGAATGCTTTCTTTTTTCACTTTCCCGACTCGATGGAAGAACCCGTTGACATCGTGAGTAGCAAAAATGCCATGAATTTTCTCACCGCCCCATCCTTCGGTCATGAATTCATACGCACGTTCCTTTAGGAATGCCTCTTTGGGCGTTAATTCATCAGAATAAAGTTGCGTAGAGAAGATGATTAAGCTGAAAAAAGCAATGACATATTTCATTAAACTGCTCCTATTATGTAGATATATTGTCTCGCTCACAAGCTCCAGCTTGGGAGTGTATATGTTAGTCTGCATTCCCAACGAGGACGTTGGGAACGAGGGAACGTTTAAACGCACCAATCTGAAAGCCGAGTTCGGAGTTCATATTGGCGTGCAGAAATTTGTTAGGTAGAACTTTCTTTTTCATTTTTTCTTTTCAACATCTCTGAGAATCTTTGATTTGCTACTATATTGAAACCGATAGTGTAAAAAATCAGCATCCATAATATCATTGGAATAGAGAATATTCCTGAGCTTGAGCCAGGACCTTTCAATATACCATATATTACTAAAGCATAAAATGACAATAGACCCAAGTGACCTATATAAATTAAAAAGACGCCAAGTAAAAATTTATTATTTGGTTGATCTATAGACTGAATATTTTTTCTTTTTTCGCGACGGATAATGAGATATAAGAAGATCAAGTAGCCTATCAAGGCTGCTGCCATAAAAAGTATTTGGTGAGTATTGAGAAAAGCATCAATATCTGCGATTATTAAACGGTTAATAATATTAACGAGAAAGGCGAACGTTATTGTTCCAAAAAACACATACAGAAGCGGTGACAAACCAAAGATCGCTATCCATTTTGCAAAGTTATAAGATACTTCTCTACCGTTCATGTTCTACCTTTATAAAATTTATATACCTAACGTTTAAAATGAGCAATCAAAAAGCCGCTTGCGGGTTTTTGATTGGTCTCCTTTGATTTGTTATACATTTTTATCTCAAGCATCTAATTCATTGGTGGTAAACTCTTATCACACCTTTGAGCATTAGAATGGGCTAGTACTTTTCCAGCTGAGGTAATAGTAAAACTAGTAGGAATGTTGTCCCACCACTCTTTTAGGACTTTTAAGTTAGGTCTTTTATCCCATTCCTCCATGAAGAGGTTAATGTTCTTTTGCTTTAAACTATTATCTTGACTGTAAAGATCATATATAGAATTTATTGCTTCTACTTGGCCTTCTGACAACATGACAGACACAACAACTACATTACCATCTTGTAAAACCTGTTGAGACAAAGCAATAGATTCAATTTGAGCTCTATTAGGCAGTGGAATTCTTAGAAAATCAGAATTAAAACTATGCTCGACTAACACCTCTTTAGGCAAATCATTACTATCAAGTATTTTTATTGCTTTAGTATAATTTTCAGAATCTTTCTTTATACCTACATCAATATATCCGTGTAATATCTCTGGATAATATAGCTGTACCTTTTTTAGATTGCCAAATGAATTTATGCGTACTGTGTTCAATACATCCAAATGGTCGAGCCAATCATACCCTGCGGGTAGTTCCCCATAGATAATTTTTCCATATAGATTATTTAAAACATCCAATCCTTCCTGAATATTTCCGCTACTCGGAAAAAAATTGCTTATTGAATGAGCCACAGTTAAGCCAAGTAAAGCATCGTCAGAAACTTTATCTACAATATCTACAGCAAGGCTAATACCTGCTCGTGCAATGCGGTTATTACCTTTTTTAAATCTGTGTACAAGCAATTCGGATAATAAGTCATAGTCAGCTGGTCTTTCAGTAGATGCAGCTGTTTTTTGTGCCTCAACCAACAATAATTGGAAGCTAGGATCTGCAAATGCTTCCAACGCACCATCAACCTTTTCCATTTTAGGCATTAGACTATTTTCGAACTCATTGACCCTAGCATTGGCAATCTCTAATGCTTCTTGAGAATATTCTTTCCTCAACTGCAGGTTCATTTCTTGAAAGACTTCTCTTGCGCGTTTCTCATCAATCCCGACATGTACGACCATTTGCTCTGTTTGAATATTGGTCGATCCATCTCCACCTTTTTGACTTTGCCTACTCATCATGTTTGCCACTACCAACTTTAAAGTCGCGACCCACTTGAATATTGGTCGATCCATCTCCACCTTTTTGAACTTGCTTTTTTCCTCTCGAAGAAATTAACCAGCCTATGATGGTGAGAGGTATTGCTATTGCAATTCCGCTAAATAGCCATTCTTTATTTTCTATTATCCAGTTCATATGAATGTCCTTTTTCGATGTTAAGTATAACTATTTATTGATACCCAAAATGTACCATTTTGCCTGAAATTCACTAGATAATGGAACATTCAAATGTCCTATTATCAAAAAAATCCAACCCAAATTTTAAAAATCGACATATTTTTATATATTATATGCTGTTTTTCTTAAAATCATATCTGTGAACATGTCGTGTTGATTTTAATTTAAAGAGAGATTATATCTGTATGATTGGGAGGAACTTACAATTGTAAGCGAATAAGGTTCAAACCCCCCGAAAATACGGTCTGCTAACCAACGGTGAAAACTCCCACGGAATTGCAGCGAGTATGAGTAAAAGGGCGATAGTAAACCAAATGGCGATGGTTTTAAATTTTTCTCTGTCAGACGTTTTTCGTTTTGCCAGTGCCGAGCCGACGGTGATGAGGAGAATCGCGATCAGCATGGTGAAGCTGTGTTCGATTCCGAAGAAACGAATTTCCCGAATATGGACAGCGTCAGTAAAATGGTGGATAAAAAATGTGGTGATAGGGCTGATGAGGTAGAGCCATACGCCGAGGATGAGCTGGATATGGGCTATCGTTGCGGTGTTGTGACGTACACGGTTTTCAAATACCGTAAACGGTTTCTCGTACAACCACCCTCGATAGGCGCGATAGAGGGCATAGACTAAACTGATGAGTACCAGCCATCGGAACCATGAGTGGAGAGTTAGCAGTATCAGTTCCACTGGTGCTCATTGTAAACTTTATTTAATGGCATAGGCATTTTTAGAGTATATTATTATTTTCGATTTTGAACGTATTAAAAATAATATCGGTTGAGAGCATCCGCGTCGCGTGATTGACCGCATCGAGAATATCGCCATCACTCCATCCCATCTCTCTCAAATTATCGAGATCATCCGCGTTGACTGAGTGCGCAATGCGGATGGCTTTGATCGCCAGCAATAGCATCGCTATTTCACGTTCAGGCAAGTTTGCGGATGCAGGATCTTTGCGCATTTGCGCTACCTGATCAAACGTCCATCCCGCCATATTGATCAACATTCCCGTATTGTAATCGATACAAAACTGACACTCTTCGCTACTTGAGACCATGATACGGATTGCGGCGAGCAGCGGCATCGAAAGGGTAGGGTGTTTCATATAATATTTGATGAAATCCATCTGCTGGCGGAGCAACTCGGGGCTGACACTGAAAAGCTGTGCGTTATTCCCGACGGTTCCGCGCATCGCTTCGATAACCTTGTAGATTTTGGCTAACTCTCCTGTCGCATCTTCGGGTGCTATGGTCTGAATGAGTGGCATGGGGAATCCTTTTTGGATGATGTTGACTGTTCGGTCAAGTGGCATTATAAAACGATTTGACCAAATAGTCAAGAGGGTGTGATACAATAACGTTTATATATCTTCCGCATTGATGCGGAAAGCTTTAGGTGACAGCAATAAAATGAAAGAAAACACACGACAAAGACTGATTGACGCAACGTACGAAGAGGTCTATTCACATGGCTATCAAGGGGCGGCTTTAGCCGATATCCTCGCCAATGCCGGGGTGCACAAAGGTTCGATGTACCATTTTTTCGCAAATAAAAAAGAGATGGCTCTTGCGGCAATAAATGAGAAGATTGCAGAGCGATTTGGAACACGTTATTTGGCAATAGCAAAAGGGGATCGAGATTATTTAGCGAATTTTTTTGAGGGTTTACGGGATCTTAACCAACGAGATTTTCGTCGTGGATGTCCTGTCGCAAACATCGTGCAAGAGATGTCCAATATCGATGAAGATTTTAATACGGCTATGAAGGAAATATACGCAAAGTTTCGTCAGAGTGTCAAAATAATCTTTGATAAAGCGGTAAGTGTCGGTGAATTGCGCTCTTGTGATACGGCAAAACTTGCACTTTTTACTACATCAACATTAGAAGGGGCGATCCTCTCGGCAAAAGCATCGGGCAACTCTCAAGACTATTTGGATTGCGTTGAATGTTTGATTAGTTACATTGAGAGTTACAAACATGGATAATACGAAAAATACGAACAAATACATACTTTTAATGATTATCGCGATGCTCTTTTGGGGGTTCGCGTGGACGGCGGGCAAGGTTGCAGCGGAGCATTCCAACGCGCAGGTCGCCGCTTTTTGGCGTTATGCGATCTCGTTTGTCACGATCCTTCCGGTGATCTGGTATCTCAAAACACCGCTGAAAACAGATCGGATCGGCTATATGTACATGGTTGCGGCGGGGGCTTTGACTTCGCTTTTTAACTACCTCTTTTTCGCAGGGCTTTCTCACGGTCAGGCGGGTTATGGCGGTACGATGGTGACCTCACTCGCTCCGATACTCACCTATATCCTCTCGATCTTATTTTTAGGGATTACCGTCTCGATGCGACAGTTAGGAGCTCTGTTCATCGGGATTCTGGGGGCATTGATTTTGTTGAAAGTGCCGTTTGAAGGATTCGGATTTTTAAATGTCGAGAGCTCTTATTTCCTCGGATGTGCCATTGTATGGGCATTGGTCACGGTGATCGCACAAAAAGCCGCTAAACGAGCGCATCTGATGTTTTATACGGTAGTTGTCTTTGGTATTACCGCATTGATCAACATGATGTTCGCACTGCCGCACCGTCCGTTCGATTTTGAAGCCTATGATGAGACGTTTTGGATCACGATTTTCCTGATAGGGCTGATCCCCGGAACGTTCAGTACAGCCCTTTATTTCGTCTCAGCGGGTAAAGTCGGAGCTCACCGGACGGGAGTGTATATGTTTATCGTCCCTGTAGGGGCTATCGTTTCGAGCTGGGTCGTGTACGGTGAAGCATTGGAGCTTTCGACGCTCATCGGGTGTCTGTTGGCATTTGCGGCAGTCATCTTGTTTAATATGAAGAAGACTGTACAGAATCGATAACCAAAGAGCGGTTGAATGTGTAGGTAAACAGTGAACCTTTTTGAAAGGTGGATTGGATATCCAAGGTGATGTCGCTTTTATCGATGATCGATTTGACGATGTTCATACCGATACCGAATCCCGTCTTATGTTCGTGTTCGCGGTAATAAGGATTGGTGATTTTTTCGGGATGTTTGATCCCTTGCCCGTAGTCTTGGACCGCAAGGGTGATTCCGCCATTTTCATTTTTCCGGATATAGACATCGATCTTGCCGTTTTTATGCGAAAATTTGATTGCGTTAGAGAGTGTATTGTCAACAATGCGTTGAAGTTTCGTCGGATTAAACCGGATGTGCGTTCGTGTTGCGGCATGCAGGGATAACGTAATATTATTGAGTTGACAGATCAGTTCAAAATACTCGACACGCTCTTTTACAAACGCTTCAAAATCGATCATCTCATCTTTATAGTCGATGCGGTTTTGTTTAATGAGATAATCCATGTCGTTATAGATGGTCGCGAGCGATTTGGTCGCGGATTTGATCCGGCTCAAATATTTATTGGATTCGTACATGCTGTTATAGAGATCCACATTGACGTTGATGATGCTCAGAGGCGTATTCATCTCATGCATAGACTCTTTGATGAATTCATCGAGTTTTTCATTGACACGTTTGAACGGCACGGAAAAGCTGTTCAAAAAATAAAACGATAACAGAAGAATTAAGACGAGAATACCGAATGCGATCACGCTTGCTTCGAGAAAAATATCGGTGTAGGATATGGTCGTTTCGCTAATGAGATAGTCGGCAAAAAAATACTTTTGGGGCGGAAGAGCGGTGATGAGGAAACGGCTCAGCCCTTCGCTGTGATACCCCGGCATAAATGAGGGGAGAGGCTCTTTAATCTGAGTGTAGATAGCCGAAAAAGTGTTGGAATAGAGACCGGATTGATAGGTATTGAATCTCGGAAACTCGAACGTACTGTCGGGATTATTGCCGAAAGCATCCATCGCATTGATGATATGCGATTGGATCGATTTGAGCTCGACTTCGGTACGCACTTCCTGCATATTGATTTTGTGTTTTACGTAAAAATACAAAGGAGCCAGCAATATGAAAGAGACGATACACGTATAGATCAAGCTATAACGGCGAACGAATTTTTTTTCATCGACAATCAAGACGATATCCTAATCCGTAGATATTTTTAATCAGATTTTTCGGAAGTTTTCTCCGCAGATTGTTGATCTGGACCCGAGCATTTGCCGCATCGACATTGTTTTCCCAGATTTTTTCATACAATATTTCCAGAGTGAGAATCCGGTTTCGGTTCATGAGAAAAAGATTTAAAATTTCACTTTCGGTTTTACTGAGTGAAACCGGTACGCCGCTGCAGGTCAGCTCATAGGTCGTAACGTTGTAGCGGTAATCATCGGGAAGAATGAGAAACTCTTCTTGGGTTTTAAAACAGTTGGATTTGAGTGCATGCCGTACTCGGAGCATGAGTTCCGTGAGGTCGAACGGCTTTTTGATGTAATCGCAGCATCCGTGCGCGTATCCCTGAATGAGAGCATCGGCACTGGACATAGACGTGACGAAAATCGTCGGGATGTTTTTGTTCTCGTCCGCCAATGCCTTGCGCAGCGAAAAACCGTTGAACTCACCGGGAATATTGACATCCAGCAGCAGCAGATCGTAATCAACGGAAAAAATGGCATCGTATGCCTCATCGCTGTTTTCAAAACTGTCGACGGTATAGTTTTGTGCACTCAAAAACTCTTCTATGCTGTCTTTTAAAATAACATCATCTTCGAGTAAAAGCAATCTCATTTTATGTGTCCTCTGGATTTTTGATTGGAGTTTGTATCGAGTAGAAGTGAGATGAGTTCATCTTTGCTGTAGTGCTCGAGATCGGTTCGCAATCTCTCTTCGAGTGCGGTTTTATCCTCAGGATGGACACACTTTTTCAAAGATAGGAGCTGCTCGGCCGTATAATTTTTCCATAGGTTTGCAGCGGGATCGTGATTGATAACCGAGAGGTATAAATCTTTTCTCGAATAGGTCAAAAAAGTATCCAACTCCTCTTCAAACGCATTGAAAAGTTTCATCTTTTTCTTGGAAAGAACCAGCACGAACGAGCCTATGTTCTGACCGTCGGCATTGAGAATCGCTCGTGAAAAATAAACATAATTATCCCCATCCAGAACCCCGTTCGTCAATAAGCCGTTTAAACCGGTACGCTTGAGATAGGAGATATGATGGATGTTTGCATCGTCATTTGCTACGATCATATTCTCTATGCGGGGATTGTTTTTGAGCAAAACGGCCTGATCTTTGTATTTATCATCCATCAAGACCAAAAGATCGATATCGTAGTTGGCAAAATAGTTTTTCATCGCATCGAGTTTTTGGATTACTTCGATAAAACCTATGAGGTGTTTGTCTTTTATTACCGGGATCGATGCGATCAGTACGAGACGTCTGGCGGCTTCAAAGGAGAGGTGAGGCTTGTGGGTTAAGACAATATCATCCAAATCAGGACGATATGCTTTAATACTCAGTCCGGTACTGCTGTTTTCCCAATTTCGTGCGAGGATAATAAAATCTTTGGTAACGATTTGGGCATGGACTTTGGAGCCGCTGAATACCTCCAGTGTGGAGGTGTATTGTTTGAGAATTTCGGTCGCTTTCTTCGTGTTATTGGTTTCGATAGCTGTTTGCAGCGTCTCGTTTTGAGCCAGTGCAAACGCAAACGCAAAACTTTCCGCTTTCTCCTGCTCGATTTGTTTGTCCAGCAGGTTCATGAGAACAATATCGATCCGGTTGACAAACTCCTCTTTCTTCTGCACGTAAAAATAGACAATCATCGTGAGCAATATCAACAGCAATAATGTTAAATACTTCTGATAGAGTCTCATGCTAACCTTTGTGCGTTATTATAATTTTTAAAAATAAAATAACAGACTGTTTTTCGGATTTGTTATCGGATTTTTATATAGGCATAGCCGCTGCGCTGTAAATCGAT
>NZ_JAQTQR010000085.1 GCF_028712165.1 Sulfuricurvum sp.
TTTTTTTCAACGATCGGACGGCATACAATACAATACTTTGCATGCGGTTTCACTTTTAAACGTTGAAAACCGATATCGTCTTCACACATTTCGCAAATTCCGTATACTTTTGACTTGATTTTAAAGAGCGCAGTTTCAATCTCACTCAGCTCGTGCATTTGTTGTGAGCCGATAGCATTTTCAACCAAGTTGTCGTTACTCGCAGATGCATAGTCACCTTCGTCGTTGAGTTCCATTTCACGCAACTGTTTCATTTCACTCTCAACGCCGGTGATATTTTTAATAATTTGAGCTTTTCGCGTCAGCAATATCTCCTCGAAATACTGCAACTCATGGTCTCTCATCGATGCTCCTCATTTGTGGTACGGATGGTTTGCTAACAGTGAATAGGCGCGGTATATTTGCTCTAACAGCACCGCTTTTGCGATCTTATGGCTCATTGTCATCTCTGATAAACTGATTGCCGTATCACATTGGTCTACAAAGCTTTTTTCAAAGCCGTATGCACCACCTATAAAAAATTGCAACGAAATTTTATCACTTATAAGCTTACTAAATGCAAAACTATCCATTTTTTTCCCATCAGGATGCAACGCAATCGAGTAGTTTTTACCCAACATCGGTGATAAGAGTTTCGAATACGCCGCTTGTGATGCTTCCGAACTGATAGTGTGCGCTTTTATTATCTCTTTCGGGAACAATTCAACGTCATCCACCTTGGCAAAACGGGAAATCATTTTCATCTGTTCCTGATACAGAGGGTCGTATAAAGAACGCTCTTTTTTAGCAATTGTTACAATAGAGATGTTCATAACAATCCGCTCCCTATGACATGATACGTAACATACTTAAAAGTATCATCAAGCTTCACTCCGCCTATAGCCGCTACCGGATGGTTAGAGAGGGAAGAAAGTTCATCCAATTTTTCCCCCAATACTTTTGCATCCGATTTTGTTGATGTGGCTCGATATGCACCCAATCCGATGTAATTGATATCCAGAGAATTGGCGATTGTAATTTCCTGCGCATTGTGGGTTGAAAGACCGATAAGCTTATCCTCACCGATCGCCATTTTTAAAATATTAATCGCTCGCACGGGATCAGAGTCAATCGCATATAAATCTTCCTGACCAATGTGGACACCGTCACAAAAAGAGGCCAGTTCATAATGATCGTTAATGATTAAAAAACCTTCCCATACTTTTCGCAGAGTAATCAAATCTGCTTTAACAATGGCAATATCGGCGAATTTGTTACGGTATTGGAGCACTTCAGCACCGAGTGTTTTCGCACGACCGGCAAAAGAGAGGAGATCGACCCCTCTTTCTCTCAATGTCTCGGCGTCACAAAGGGCATAAAGTCGCATTAGGGAAGGAGAAATTTGAGCATATCGCTCAATGTCTCTTTGAGTTCACTACGGGCAACTATCATATCGATAGAACCCTTTTCGAGAAGAAATTCAGCACGCTGAAACCCTTCAGGAAGGTCGGAGCCGATGGTTTGTTTAATAACCCGCTGCCCTGCAAATCCGACCAATGCACCCGGCTCAGCAATGATAATATCTCCAAGCGTTGCAAACGATGCACTGACTCCACCCATCGTCGGGTCAGTCAAAAGCGAGATATACGGGAGCTTGGCCTGCGCTAATTTAGCCAATGCGGCTGATGTTTTGGACATTTGCATAAGGGAGAATGTACTCTCTTGCATACGGGCACCGCCACTGGCACTGACGATAATAAGTCCCATCCGTTTTTCTATTGCACGGTTCACGGCACGAACGATTTTCTCTCCTTCAACCGAACCGAGCGATCCGCCCATAAAATTGAAGTCAAACACAACCAATTGTGCCGGAACTGAGTTAATCGTACATTCACCGCTTACAACAGATGAATAGGTACCGTTTTTGGCATACCCCTCTTCTATTCTCGCCGCATAACTTTTTTTATCCACAAAATTCAACGGATCGGTAGGACGGAGATTTCCGTCAAACTCGACAAAACTTCCCTCATCCGTGATGAGTGCCAAACGCTCTTTGACACCGATACGGAGGTGAAACCCGCATTTAGGGCACACATGATTTTGTTTTTCAATCTCTTTGTAGTACATCAATGACTGACAAGAGGGGCATTTTACCCAGTGAGACGGAGCCTCACTTTTGGTGGGTTGTTTTTTCTTTTCGGAGTCCCCGAACAGGTTAAATAGACTCAAAAATACTCCTTTTCTACAATCAAACGTATCTGCTCAAAAATCTCTTTATCCGCACATATGAGGATATATCTATCGTCTTGGAATACATGAAGGTGTTCACTTAGATAGAGTCCGGCTTGGATATCGTAAGGTCGCATTGTACCTAAAAATAGCACATATTTCACATAAGGGGCATATGCCAATGAGAGGGCCAATGCACCGGGGGATCGAAATTTTAGCTTATGAAGCATTAACTTTTTAATCAATTCCGGGTGTTCAAGAGCTTTCTCAAACAAACCGATTTTCGTATAAAGATTCGTAATAACTTCATCTTTTTGGGCGGGGTTTTTCAGCGTTGTCCTGAAATACTCGTTTGAAGTACGGACAAATATATCGCCGTTAGAGAGATTACAGACAAGAGCTTCTGTTGTTTTGCCATTAATGACACGAGCTATCGAAATGCCGTAATACGGGAATTTTGAAACGAAGTTATCACTGCCGTCTATCGGATCGAGCATAATATTAATGGCCGATTCGCTAGACATCCAGCCGCTCTCTTCCGAAAATACGGATCCGAATGGTGAGAGATAGTTGAAACAGATGGCTTCGGCGTACAAATCAACACCATTACTGATGTCGCCTCCGAATCCTTGATCATGAAGAGTAAATAGAGTATCGTTCTCTTTCTTAACAAGAGCATCTACTTCAAGACACGCTGAGATGGCAGCGTGGATAAAATCTGCCATCAGCCCAACAGTGATTTTACAATGGCTCGTGCCGCTTCACGTCCATCGTATGCCGCAGTAACGACGAGATCGGCACCTCGATGGCAATCACCTCCGGCATAAATTCCCGGAGTTGTCGTCTCAAATTTTTCATTAACCAAAATACCGCCCCAGTTGTTCACAGAGATACCGTTTTCCGCCAAGAACGGAGGAACGGCAGGGTCAAAACCGAGAGCCATAATAATAACATCGGCATTGACATTAAAATCCCCGCCTTTGACCTCTTCCATTTTTTGACGTCCGGATTCGTCTTTTGCACCGAGAACCGTTTTTGCCATATGGATTCCAACGGCTTTGCCGCCATCATTTAAAATAACCTCTTTAGGGGAGGCGTGGAACACAAAGTCTACCCCCTCCTCGATTGCATTTTTATACTCTTTGACCGAACCGGGCATATTATGCGCATCGCGTCGGTAAAGACAGGTAACGTTTTTTGCCCCTTCGCGTTTTGCCGTACGGACACAGTCCATAGCCGTATCCCCGCCTCCGACAACAACGACGTCAAGATCTTTGAAGTCAAATTTCTTGTCATAACTTAGTCCGAAGTTTTTACGCTGAATAGCGGTTAGATACTCCATCGACATATACACATTCGATGCATTTTCACCTGCAATTTTAGCCCCTTTGGCTTTTGTCGCACCGATACCGATAAATACGGCATCATGCTTATCCGCAATCGCGTCGAATTCAATATCTTTGCCCACTTCGCAGCTCAATTCCAGTTTCAATCCCGCTTCAAGGAGCAAGTTGACACGACGCTCAACAATTTTTTTATCCAGTTTAAAATTAGGGATACCATACGTGAGCAATCCGCCTGCACGATCACTACGCTCGTACATTGTCACTGCGATACCGGAACGAAGCAGATACGTCGCACATGAGAGACTCGCAGGACCCGAACCGATGATCGCAACTTTTTTATCGGTTGTAACCCCAGGGAAATACGGTTTAAATCCTTGTTTAAAGCCTTCTTCATTGATAAAAGTTTCCACAGAACCGATCGTAATCGCACCATGTCCGTCGTTAAGGGTACAATCGCCTTCACACAAACGATCATGCGGGCATACGCGCCCCATTACTTCAGGAAAAGGCGAAGGTTCATTGGAAAGATTAAATGCAAATTTCAAATCTTTTTCCGCTACGGCTTTGAGCCATTGAGGAATGTAATTGTGCAAAGGACATTTGTTCAGACAAAACGGATCACCGCATTGGATACAACGATCACTTTGTGAAGAGGCATCGCTTGAACCCATCGGCTCATAAATCTCGCTAAAATCTTTTAGACGCTGCAATACAAGGCGTTTCGTGGGGTCGATACGCTCAATCGTTAAAAATTCTCTCATACTAATTAGTCCCCTTTATCCGGATTGAGTGGCAATTTGGTTAAGTTTTTCGGGCGAACGAGCCAGAAGTTTCGGATTTCTACACGGAAATTTTTGAGTAGATCTTGTGCCATCTCACTCTCTGTTTCGGCTACGTACTCTTTTAAGAGACGTTTGAGATAGTGACGAGCCTCATCCCCGTCATCGGTATCGATACGGACAGCATCGATCAATTCTCGATTCACATTTTCAACAAAACTGTGATCTTGATCGTATACAAACGCAAAACCGCCGGTCATCCCTGCACCGAAGTTAATTCCGGTTTTACCGAGGATAACGGCAACACCACCGGTCATGTATTCACACGCGTTGTCACCTGTCCCCTCAACGATCGCTAACGCACCCGAGTTACGTACCGCAAAACGTTCACCTACCGAGCCGGAAATAAAGAGTTTACCGCCCGTCGCACCATACAGACAGGTATTACCGCCGGCGCTGAAACGTTCACCTTGGTTGTGTGAACGGATCACGATTTTACCGCCGTGCATCCCTTTTCCGATATAGTCGTTCGCGACACCTTCTAAACGGATAGAGACACCGTTGATCAAGAATGCACCAAGCGCCTGTCCTGCAATCCCTTTAAGATTGATTTTGATCGTATTCTCTTTAAGTCCTGCATCACCGTAATATTGCGCAATTTCACCGCTGATACGGGCACCGAAACTACGGTTCAGGTTACAGATATCACGAACGATTTTAACCGGACGCTCAGGGTTTTTAATCGCATTCATCGCTTCAGCGAGGACATCTTGTTCGAATTCATTTAAGTCAAACGGCTCATTCGATGGCGTTTGGCAGGTATTGAATCCCTCTTCACGATGCAATACGGAACTGAAATCGAATTTTTTCGCAAATTCGGTATCGATAACTTTGAGTAAATCGCTTCGTCCGATCATCTCTTCCATCGTTTTATAGCCCAATTGTGCCATGATCTTACGAACATCTTCCGCCAAATAGGTGAAATAGTTGATAAGTTGTTCAACAGTACCGTTAAAGAATTCGCCGCGCAATTTTTCGTTTTGGGTTGCAATACCGACAGAACATTTGTTGACATGACAGATGCGGAGCATTTTACAACCGATGATGGTCAATGCGCCCGTACCGAATGCATAGCTCTCTGCACCCAACAATGCCGCTTTTACGATATCCTGACCGGTTTTAAGTCCGCCATCCGTTTGGACATGAACCAATCCTCGAAGATTGTTTACTTTCAATGCGTTATGGGCTTCAGAAAGACCGAGTTCCCACGGATTACCCGCAAATTTGATCGAAGTAAGCGGAGCCGCACCGGTTCCGCCGTCACCGCCGGAGATGATGATTTTATCGGCATAGGCTTTCGCAACACCCGCTGCAATCGTACCTACACCGGCCGATGAAACAAGTTTAACCGCTACTTTCGCATTCGGATTGACCTGTTTCATATCAAAAATCAGCTGTGCCAAATCTTCGATTGAATAGATGTCATGGTGCGGCGGAGGTGATATCAGTGTCACACCCGGCATCGTATAACGAAGACGTGCAATAAGACCGCTGACTTTATGACCCGGAAGCTGTCCGCCCTCACCCGGTTTAGCCCCTTGGGCTACTTTGATCTGAATCTCTTCAGCCGAACGCAAATATGCCGGAGTTACCCCGAAACGTCCCGAAGCAACCTGTTTGATTTTAGAGTTTTTGAGGGTTCCGAAACGTGCTGCATCTTCTCCCCCCTCACCCGAGTTGCTTTGTGCACCGATGGTATTCATAGCGACGGCAACACACTCATGTGCTTCCGGAGAAATCGATCCCAAAGACATTGCCGCAGAGGCAAAACGTTTGAAAATAGCCTCTTTCGGTTCGACTTCGGAAATATCGATGCTCGGTCGATCGGATTTGAACTCAAAGAAATCACGGATGAATTTTTGGCCGCGGCCGTTTACCAATGCACTGAGTTTATCGAAATCTTCACGCTTACCGGTTTTAGAAACACGGTGGATCGCATGGATAACATCCGGATTAAAGTCATGATGCTCTTGACCATTGTAAAACTTATAGAATCCGCCGATTTTTAATGGGAAAATACGGTTAAATCCGCCCACTGCAAACGCCTCTTTGTGGTTGCGTTCCAAGCGTGCATCGATATCGTCATAAGTAAGACCCGGAATCATCGCATGGGACTCTCCGAAACACTCATGTACGATCTCTTTGCTCAATCCGATAACATCGAAAAGTCCTGAGTTACGGTATGACGCGATGGTTGCGATCCCCATTTTAGACATAATTTTCAAAAGTCCTGCATTGAGTGCATGATGAACCGATTTAAAAGCTTCAGAACAACTCACATCAGTGACACTGCGTTCTGCACGTGCGGCTACCGTAGCGAACAAAAGACTCGGGTAGACAGCACTCGCACCGTATGCGATCAATGTTGCTGCCCCATGAGAATCGATCACTTCGCTCGTACATGCAACAATGGATGCCAAATGGCGAATACGCGCATCCAACAAAGCACGGCTGATGCGTCCGACTGCCATCGCCATCGGGATTACTTTGTGCTCTTTGTCAAAACCACTGTCGTCGAGAATAACGATTCGGACGCCCTCTTTACGAACTGCGTTTACAACTTTTTCAACCAATGCCTCAAGCGCAGATTTTAATGAGCCTGCATAAGCGGTTGAAAATTCCTGATTGGTATAAAAAGATTGATATCTCGGTGATTTTTTATCTCCGAAGGATTTTAGGACTTCCAGTTTTTCCCGTATAATGATCGGAGAAATCGCTTTGAGACGATTTGCATGGGATGGAATTTCATCTAAAATATTGTGGGTCTCACCGAATCCGGTATTCAAACTCATAACCACTTTTTCACGAATCGGGTCGATCGGCGGATTGGTTACCTGTGCGAAACGTTGTTTGAAATAATCGGAGAAATGGCGTTGCACCGTACTAAATGCTGCCAACGGGGTATCATCTCCCATTGATCCGACCGCTTCTTTGCCGTCGCGCATCATAGGTTCAATCACCTGTTCAACAACTTCTTGGGTAATATTGAAAAAGCGCTGACGTTCTACCAAATTCGTAGGGTCATAATCACAGCGTGTAATGTATTGTTCATCTACATGTTCTTGGAGATAGATCATATGATCATTCAACCATTTCATATACGGATTAGAGGATTTTAAATATTGGTTAATATCTTCGTCTTTGAGCACTTTCCCAAATTTCAAATCCAATCCGATCATTTGACCCGATTGCAAACGTCCGCGCTCTTTGATCTGATCTTCAGGAATATCGATTACTCCATACTCACTCGCAATGAGGAGTGTGTCATCGTTTGTAATAATATATTTAGACGGGCGCAGACCGTTACGATCAAGAACACATCCAATATAACGTCCGTCGGTCAATGAAAATGCCGCTGGACCGTCCCATGCTTCAAAAACGGTTGAATGGTACTCATAAAATGCACGTAATTGCGGATCCATATGGGGAGCATTTTGCCACGGAGCGGGAATAACCGCACGCGCCGCTTTAAAGAAATCCATACCGTTAATGATCAAAAACTCAAAAAAGTTATCAGCACTGGCACTGTCCGATCCGCCGGGTTGAAGAATCGGAAGAAGGCGTGCAATCTCCTCATCCGTAAACACTTCACTTTTGATCGATTCGGATTTTACCGCGACATTAAAGCGGTTTGCTTCGACCGAGTTAATCTCTCCGTTGTGAGCAACGGCACGGAACGGCTGCGCCAAACGCCATTTAGGGAGGGTATTGGTCGAGAAACGTTGGTGGAAAAGTGCAAAAGAGATTTTAAAATTTTCGTTTTGTAAATCGGTATAAAATTCTTTAATATGGGTGGGCATAATAAGCCCTTTATACGAAATAACCCGTGCCGACATCGATGCGATATAAAAATCGCTGTCACTGACTAAGGCGTGCTCAATCTCTTTACGGCTCAAATACAATAATGCATCAAAACGTTTCGTTGCCATAAGCGAATTAGGGGTAATGAAAATATGATGAATTTCCGGTAAAGAAGCAAGAGCCTGTTCACCGAGCGCGTTGGTATCAACCGGCACTAAACGATCTAAAACAACTTTTAAATCATTATCCGTACAAATTTTTTCAAAATGTTCCAATGCAGATGCATCGCGTGTAAAGACAACAGCGACGGCATACATTTCAGGTAGTTCGACTCCTGCATCTGCAGCAGTTGAACGCATAAACTCATGGGGAAGAGACAACAGCAATCCGCTTCCGTCTCCTGTTTTTCCGTCAGCCGCAACTGCCCCTCGGTGCATCATTCTCTCTAACGCCGTAATAGCGTTTTCTAAATTTTCATGCGAAGGACGGTTTTTGATATTTGCAATCAATCCAAATCCGCAGTTATCTTTAAATGATCGTAATAGGTCTTGGTATTCCACTCTAATCGTCACCTTTCACCAGAAAATTCGGCAAATTGTTATTTTTTAATCTCTTTTTAAACATAAGTAGTTTAAAGGGGAGATGAAATTTTCTTATTTTAACGATAACAAGGTTAAAAAAGGTTAAAATAATGGATAATTTTTGAACATCTAAGAAAAAACGTGTAGAGTAGAACCAAAAGCATGCAGGGATTCATTATCAAACTTACTCGAGCACGCGAAGAAGATATGATTGTTACTATCATAGCGGAGGAAAACTTACAGACCCTTTATCGCTTCTACGGTGCACGGCACAGTCCTATCAATATGGGGTTTAAAATCGACTTCGAGGCAGAGCATTCGATAAAATCATCCATAGGGCGATTACGGGATGTGATCCATCTGGGGTTTCCGTGGATGGGACAATATGAGCGGATTCGTTTATGGCAGCAATTTATTTCTCTCTTTTATCCCCATCTAAAAGATTCCGAATCGATCGGGGATTTCTATTTTGCACTCTTAAACGATGCCTCGATCCGCTGGAAAGATCAAAATCCGAAACGAGTCGCTATCGAATCCTATGTCCGCCTTTTGGAGTATGAGGGACGCTTGCATAAAGAGCTGAACTGCTTTTTTTGTGATCTGCCTATCGAAGACGACATCTCGTTGATACGTGCTTTTTTACCGGCTCATAAAAACTGTTCCCATACTCTTTCCATTAATACTAAAGGGTTAGAATGGTTGTATACAAACGCTTCAACCCTTTTCCTGAGTGATCAGGAAATTGATCGTTTATGGTACGTCGTCAATGAAGGGTTATAGGTACATATTTTGCTTATAAGTTTTCAACAGAAAATACATACAAAACGGGAAAACTATGCGCATCCATAAAATTAGAGAGGCTGCTTTGTCAAAATACACCCCGGCGCCAAAAACGTCTCTATATAAATACACCCATAAAAAAATCAAACCTGCGACTCTCGAAGAGTTCTATAATGAAGTTCATGCAAAGCATACCCAGCATCAGGAACAACAGTATCCGAATAAAAATGCTCAGGAAATCGAATCCATTATGATGCAAAACCGTCGTCTGATTGAAGCACAACGTAATTCCAAAAGATAAAGGAGACCCATGTCCACTCCCCAAGCTATTGCCAAATCCGCTGATGAATTTTTAACCCTTTTACCCTCTATGGCAAATCGCCACGGTCTTATTACCGGAGCTACCGGAACCGGAAAAACCATTACGTTACAAAAGCTGATCGAGAATTTTTCATCAATCGGTGTCCCCTGTGTAGTGAGTGATATTAAAGGTGATCTCAGCGGTATTGCCGATGTCGGCGGTAACAATGCAAAAGTGACTGAGCGATTAAGTGCTATGGGCTTGGATGCACTGTATGACAAATGTCCGGTTACCTTTTGGGATGTTTGGGGTGAGAACGGTCATCCTATACGGGCGACGATCAGTGATATGGGTCCCTTGTTGCTGTCACGTTTACTCGGACTGAACGAAACCCAAAGCGGTGTTTTAACCCTCGCTTTTAAAGTAGCGGATGACGAGGGACTCGCATTGCTGGATCTTAAAGATCTGCGCGCCATGATCCAAAATGTCGGAGAGCGTGCTAAAGAACTCAGTCTCAGCTACGGCAATGTTTCCAGCGCCTCTATCGGGGCCATCCAACGTGCCCTTCTTACACTCGAATCCCAAGGGGCAGAAATGCTCTTCGGTGAACCGATGCTTAATATTCACGATCTTATCCAAAGTGTTGACGGCAAAGGGGTTGTGAATCTTCTCGATGCAACAAAACTGATGAATACCCCGAAACTCTATGCTTCATTGCTATTGTGGATGCTTTCAGAATTGTTCGAAACCCTACCCGAAGCCGGAGACAACAGTGTCCCAAAACTCCTCTTCTTTTTCGATGAAGCCCATCTACTTTTTACCGATGCTCCCAATGTTTTGATCGAAAAAATAGAACAAGTCGTCCGTCTCATCCGTTCTAAAGGTGTCGGCATCTATTTCATTACCCAACATCCGAATGATATTCCCGAAAAAATAGCGGCACAACTAGGTAATCGGATAGCCCATGCCCTCCGCGCTTTTACCCCGAAAGATCAGCAGGCCGTTCGTGCGGCTGCGGAAACAATGCGTGATAATGAATCCTTGGATGAGAAAACGGCATTAATGGAGCTGGGAGTCGGTGAAGCGTTAGTATCCCTGCTGGATGCCAAAGGGACCCCCTCTGTCACTCAGCGTGCCCTTATCATACCGCCATTTTCGCATATCGGGCCAATAACTCCCGAACTTCGACGTACTCTAATGAAGACATCGATCGTAGGAGACACCTACGATCAGACCATCGATTCCGAATCAGCGTA
>NZ_JAQTQR010000127.1 GCF_028712165.1 Sulfuricurvum sp.
GGATCGTCTGTCGGTTCAATCTCTTCAAAATCTTCGATAATTTGATCTAAAATCTTTTGAGTCATTTTAATCTTAGTAATATTTTCATCGAAAATAGCTTTTGATGCCGGAAACGCCTCTGAGAGCTCTTGATAGATCAAAACACGACCTCCGAAATGACGGTTAAACTCATCAAAGGCACTGCGCAAATACGCTTTTTTTGTCGTATGTCGGAAGAGCGCTTTAATCATTTTTTTACGTTCTTTGATAGGAATCGATTCATCGATCGCTTCAGCAACTCTTTTAATGTCTAAACGTGACAAATAGGCACCGCAATGGTATGGAGACAACAGTTTATCCGAGAGTTCATCTACAAAGCCCGGAACCGGCTCTTCCTCAGGATCATTTTCACTGCTCGTTTCACATGAACCTGTATCACATTTACCTCGGACAAACTCATCAAATTCAGCTCTTAAATCGCTGTAATCGTTTTCTTTCATTCTCTATCTCCTCGTATTAAATCATAAAAATAGCGGCTTAGAGACCGCAGTGCAATGTCATCTTTGAAATCCTCACGCTCAGCATACTGTTCCAGTGCCCTCGGCATGATCAGATCACCGGAGAGTTCATTGTTTTCAATGGTAATCAAATCAACCAAACCGTGTTCTTGTGCAAACTCCGACGACGTATCAACCAAGCTGATGGCTTCACCTTGATACTCAGATCCGATTACCGCACCGTTTAGTTTCGAATGCCTCATTTGTGAAATTGTAAATGCAACATCATCCGGACGGATATTCATCGGAATAACCATTGCATTAATCCCGTCAGCTTTAAACATTTTGTTCATCATCGATGAGAATCGGTTACTGTGTGCCTCTTCGGCAATAAAGCCAAATAATTTTGTCTCGACCGTAATCGAATTATCGTTGTTCATCATTGCTTAAGCCCCATAATTCTAATGCTTCTTCCTCTTCAAGACGGCATCTGCGACAAATTTTCTCGCCACCGACAGAGCTAAACATTGCGTCACATTCATTGCATCGTCGTACCAAATAGGTAACTAAATTTTGAACCGTCGGTGTGTACCACTCTTTGAGATTATACGATGACGATACCGTTATCGCATCACTTTCACATACGTCATGACATAGATGACATTTGACACATAAAAATGGATCAAAATCGATCTTAGAATTGCGCATATCAGACGTTAACGCCCCAGTAGGACAAACCCGATAACACATTTCACACGCGGTACATTTCGTTTCATCCATGAGTTTTTGAGAAGTAAACGTTATTCGTTCCCCATCAACTACATGATATATTGAGGGCTTTTCAAGCCGTTTAAGTGCCGTAAAAAAAACTTTTCGTCGATCGGTAATTTTTTTTGTTCGTAGCCCTTGTGTATGCGTACTGTCAAGGGTGTGAGAAATAAATTCATCCGTACTCATCTGTACTTCACGCTCAAAATTTGCTTTATAAGCACCGATTTTTTTGAGATGAAAGGTTTTGAAAAAATCTCTTCGATCCGGTGTTGCTTCAGATTTCTCATTCTCAGTGTACGCTTCTTCAACCAGATCGACACGATACTCGGATTCCATCGCTTCAAGGCAATAATTGACATTCTCAACACGCACTCGAAGATCACGTAAAATCGGTTCTCCGATTGAACATGAACCGCAATGCCCGATATCAAGATTAAGACCTTTCTTCATACCGCACAATGCAATCAAATGCTCACTACCCAGTGCCGCTACACAGGGTACATTTTTCTGACATGAAACCAGCAACGACGTATCACTCACAAAATCGAAGAAAAAATCAGTAGGATTGAAATCATCCTGTGCCAGAGCTTCCGTTGGACAGGATGAGACGCACCCTGCACATCCGACGCACGTTGATTGGTTGATTGAAGGCAGACGTCCGCTCAGTACAATAGCACCGGTCGGACAAACATCAGCACATAATGTACAAATAGAGTTGACACTGAGTGCGCGGACACATCGTGCAGGTGATAAGCTCAACAATCCCATATGTTTTTTAGACCTCTGCGCTCAAAGTTTCATTATCACTGAGAATAAATTCCAATGCGGTTTCAGCTGCATCGTAATACAATGGGGTTCGAGCCTCATATTTCATATTGATTAGATACATCGGAGCCCAGCGGAGAAGATGCGTATTCAAAAAGTGGTGCTGCACTTTTTTGAGTTCAGCCACAGCTTCAATATCGTTTTCACTCAATGCTTTTTTCTGCGCTTCACATAAATGGTGCATAAATTCAAGTTCAATCCCGATGTGATCCGCCGATACGACACGCGCAACTTCATAGTCCACTAAAAAGTCGTACGCACTGTAAATATCCGTTACCGGATTCGCGCCCCCGGTTTCAATCATTTGGTCGCTTCGTGTATAAAATGTCTCATACGGTACTAAATGCAAAATCGATAGATTCGTAAAATCAGGGTTAAAGTACTCTTCCAAAATCTCTTTATTGGAAAGAGTTGTACGTTGTTCCCATGCTTCCCAATGGGGAAAAAATTCTAAAACAGTCGGGTCGTTTTTGAGTGTCTCTAAAACATCATCATCCAATTCTTGGAGTAATATTCGAGACAGCAATGCGTAAATATTGCTTCGAGCAATGATCTCATCCATAACGATTAAGCCTTTAAAAGTGATTGTAGGATTGTAGCCTAAAGGGCTAAAAAGCCCTTTAGAAATCCCGATTAGAAAGAGAAGGAAGGGATTTTTATCCCTTAATGTTCACATCATATGCCGTTGGATCAAGTTTAACCCACGGACGGAAGATGTGACGAGGTCG
>NZ_JAQTQR010000011.1 GCF_028712165.1 Sulfuricurvum sp.
CTCCCGAAACGGGACTTCGGGTACTCCATACCGTTCGGCAGATGAATCTGCCGATCTCACGGTCGGCATTTACGGCAGGAGAAACCGTCGTCGATTATCTGGATGCATTCGATGTCGATCTCTTCCTCACGACCGATGTAGCCGATGCACAGCAGGTGATCGACAGCCGTACCTGCGCCGCCGCCGTCGTCAAAGCCCCGCCCAAACAGATGGATTCGATCCCGGAGGGGCAAGTTAGGATCGCGTTTGACGGTGATGCGGTTCTGTTCGATGAGAGCAGCGAACTCCTCTTTAAACAACACGGCATCGAAGCGTTTCATGCCGCAGAAGATGCAGCGCAGAATACGCCTCTGGGAGAAGGACCGTATGCGACGCTGCTCAAAAAACTCTCACGTCTCCAAGACCGCCTCCCGATCCGTGTCGAGTATTCCCCTATCCGTATCGCCATCGTCACGGCACGCAACTCGCCTGCTGAGATGCGGGTGATCAAAACACTGCGCGAATGGGGAGTCTATGTGGATGAAGCGTTTTTTCTCGGAGGGGTGGAAAAGAGCCGTGTATTAAAAGCGTTCAAACCCCATATCTTTTTCGATGATCAGGATGTCCACCTCGACAGTGCTTCACACGATGTGCCATCGGGAAAAGTACCTTATCACAGCGATTCATTGCTCAATAAATGAAAATTGTTTTGCTTTTACGGTCTGTCCAACGGTACATCGAATAAAATCAAATGGGCATCTTTTTCTGCCCTGATTTCAAAAGTATCATCACAGATAACTTGAAGTTCATCGCGATGTTTGAGCGTTTGCCCGCATACATTTACCTCTCCGTCAATCACCAATAGAAGTCTGCCGTGTCCCTTTTTGGTTGAATCCGACACAAGGGTATGTCCGGGAAATAAACGGGCCGTCTTAATGCACACATCTTGATTTATCTGCATTGATTTTTTACGCCCGTCACCGCTCACAATGAGAGACCAGCGGTTCATTGTATCCAGACCATTGCAATCGCGCTGCTGGTAATATGGCGGCAGCCCTTTTTCTTTCGGATGAATCCATATTTGGAAAAGTTCTACCCTCTCTGTCGACGATGGATTAAATTCGGAGTGCTGAATACCGCTTCCAGCCGACATATACTGTATCTGACCGGCAGAAATGATACCTCGATTGCCAACCGTATCTTCATGTTCGAGCGAACCTTTCAATACAATCGTAATGATCTCCATATCTTGATGAGGGTGCATTTTAAAACCCCCTTCCGGTTCGATAATATCATCATTGATAACACGCAGGGCACCGAATCCCATTCGATCACGGTTATGGTAATCGGCAAAACTAAAACTGAATCTGCTGTGCAACCAGCCGTGTTCAGCGGATCCCCGTTCATCAGCTTTATGAATCACTGTTCTCATTTTAACCCCCTTTTAGACAAGAGTTTGTACACCCTACCCCGATTTTGGTGTTGCTTTTATTGTTAATTTTATCATACTTATATAAATTATTCCTTGCATAATATAATATAAAGAAACCGTTTATTTCATGATGTTACAATATGCATAATTTATCATAGGAGTTTTAAATGCGTCTTTTATCTTTGATTACAAGTATCCTATTGGCAGGTACAACTTCTCTGATAGCAGGAGAATTCACTCTGCACAGTAATGATCTCTCCGGCCAATTGACCAAAACTCAGGAATTCTCCGGATTTGGATGTGACGGACGGAATATCTCTCCCGAACTGCATTGGAGTGATGCCCCTAAGGGGACAAAAAGTTTCGCCGTAACGGTCTATGATCCTGATGCTCCGACGGGGAGCGGATGGTGGCATTGGGTTGTCGTCAATATCCCTGCATCGGTGACATCCCTTCCGTCTGATTTTGGCAATATTGCAAAACCTCAAAAGCTCAATGTCATCCAAACCGTTACCGATTTCGGCAAAGCCGGATTCGGCGGAGCCTGCCCGCCTAAGGGCGATCATCCTCATCGTTATATGTTTACCGTCCATGCGCTCAATGTCGATCATCTCGATTTGGATGAGAAAGCCTCACCTGCGTTGGCAGGGTATATGATCAATGCCCACTCGATCGGCAAAGCGACAATGGTATCGTATTACGGACGATAATTCCTGCACCGTTTTCTAAACATCATACTCTTCACCAAGTTCAGAGCGAGTCAGTCTAAGCCGCTCTGCCAATACGGCAGCGAGTGAGAGCATAAAATGGAAAGATGCTTTTTTATGATGTTCGGAAAACAGATCGAAAGATTCGCGTGTTATACAATAGACATCGGTATCCGCTCCGGCGATGCTGTTGGTGTAATGCGGCACCCCTTCCAAAAATGAGAACTCTCCGAAAAAATTATTCTTTCCTACCGTACTGAGGTGAACACTCTTACGCTCCGGATAGGGGAGCATAATACGAACCAAACCGCGTCGAATCAGAAATATTTCCCCGTTTCCTTCACCTTGGTTATAAATGACTTCCCCTTTTTTGTACGATCTACACTCAACCAAACTGCGGATCTCATCAATCGTATCCGTTTTACGCCCTTTGAAAAGGTCAAACTCCCCTAATTCCAGAGGCAGCTCAGCACTGTCTTCGGCAATCGTTTCACCTATAATTTTATCTTCCGTCCATTCGATTGCATCATCAAGATCATCAAACACTTTGATCGGGCTCAAGTGTTTTAAAAGTCCGACATGATTGAAATAACTCTCCACATCTTCACCTGTCGGTAACTTGTGAGGCAATCGGCATAAAAGGAGATAGCCCTCTTTATCGTGAAGAATATCTTTAATCTGCAAAAGAATATGGGCAGCCGTCAAATCAACCGTCTGAACCCGCTTCATATCGATAATGATGTATTTTTTGCTTTGTAAATCCTCGCGCAGCATCGTATAAAGCTGATTGGCCGTTCCGAAAAAAAGGCTTCCGTGCAGTTCATAGATAGAGAATTCATCTCCTTTTTCACGTAATATAGCATTCTCCTCCTTGCTTCGGACGATTTTACTCCGAGCATCCGTTCCGTCTTGATGCCGATAAACAACCGAGGCCCCTATCTGCTGAATGATATACAAAAGAATCGCCAGCAACAATCCGACCCCGGCAGCAGCAATCAAACTAATGGTGAGGGCACTGATCGCCACTGCAACAATAATAAAAAAGTCCAAAGCCGTTTGGCGTGTTCGAAGGAGTTTGAAACTATGACGGTCTATCATCCGAAATCCGACTACAATCAAAATCCCTGCCAATGCGGCAACCGGAATCCATGCGACAAACGAACCCAAAATAGCAAATGCGATAATGGCCGTAATCCCCTCAATGAGCCCTGAAAGACGGGTCGTAGCACCGCTGGTCAAGTTGACCATCGTCGCCCCCATCATCCCCGATCCGGGCATACCGCCGACCAATGCTGTGAGGATATTACTCGAACCTTGCGCTATGAGTTCTCTATTCGAATTGTGAAACGAGTGGGTCATTGAATCCAACACGATGCAGGTTTTCAGCGTATCGATCGACAGTAATGCCGCTAAAGTCAATGCCGGAAAAAAGAGCAGATAGAAATCATGCCATGACAGATGCAGCATCTCTTGAAAATGGCGCATCAGAGAATGGATAAAATCACTGCTTCCTGCATTGCTTCCAAGCTCTCCGATGACAAACGGGTTGTTAGGCTGAAGCAAAGCAGGATCAATCATCCCAAGAGTAAAATACGCAACCACACCGACAGATAATGCAATTATAACCGCAGGAATGATCCGGAACAGTCGATCCGCATAGAGCATCGTCCCTATCGTTATGAGCCCTACAGTAATACTCTGCCATTGCCACAGGGCCGGGTATTGGAGAGATTTCCAAAAATGTACTCCCTGAGGAATACCCAAAAATTTGGGGGTCTGTGATGCGACAATATACAAACCGACTCCGCTGAGATAACCGCTGACGACAGGAAAAGGCATGTATTTGATCAAGCGTCCCAATCCGACAGCACCGAAAAGTACCTGAAAGATACCGGCGAGAAGTGCGACGACCATCAGCATAACGATGATCAAATCAGGACCGAAATCAAGATTAGTGTAATTGAGGGCAAATGCGGATAAGACTGCTGCTGCAGGGGCACTCGGAGCGGATATCAGGCGGTGTGTTCCCCCGGCCAACGATGCCGTGATACCAATCACCGCAACCCCTAAAATCCCGGCTATCGCGCCGTAGGCACCGTAACTTTCTCCCATCGTTGCATAAATGGTCACACCAAAAGCGATAGCTGAGGGCATCGCCACCAGCATTGCGGCGGTTCCACCCCAAAAATCACCTGCAAAATTAGCTGTTTTAAACATCAAAGCAATCCCAAAAGTTTCTAAAATTATAAAAGAAATCTATTGTACCCAAAAACCGATATCATGGTACAATCCCATCCATGAAAACAGACCGTACCGATACCCGCAGAGGCATAACCTATATGCTGTTTGCCTCTTTTTTGTTTGCTCTTACCATGTTGTTTGCAAAACTCCTCTCAAGCTCGATGGGCTCGGTTGAGGTAACGTTTTGGCGCAACGCTATCGGTTTGATTGCGATAGGGATGTTTGTTCTTCGAAAACCGATGCAAAATGTCGGCGGCAGACCGTTTACCCTCGTCTTTCGCGGAGTTATAGGAACCCTGGCTCTTTTGACATTTTTTTACACTATCAGTACTTCTACTCTCTCAAATGCCATTGTGTATGCCAAAACAGAACCTATCTTCACCTCGTTGCTCGCCTTTTTCCTGCTCGGTGAAAAATTAAAATTACCTGCCATATTTTCGGTATTCATCGGGTTTGCAGGCGTCGCGATGTTGAGCGGTATGAACATGGGGTATCTCCATATTATGGGAATTTTGACGGGGCTGCTCTCTGCATTGGCCTACACGAGTGTCCGAAGCCTTAAAGCCTATTATGACGAGCGTACCGTCGTCCTCTCCTTTATGCTCTCCGGTGTACTCATCCCGGCGCTTTTAATGATTATTTCGGAATACACTACCTCTGAACTCTTTGCCTTTGCCCTCTCAAGATTTACCATCCCTCACGGTGTCGACTGGATTTGGATCATACTGATGGGAATTGCGGCAGCATATGGACAGATCTATATGACACGTGCCTATTTCTATGCCAAAGCGGGGATCGTCAGTACGGCAAGCTACTCCGTCATACTGTTTGCGACATTGTTCGGAATGATGTTGGGAGATCTCCTCCCGACGCCGATGGTTATTGCGGGAGGATTTTTAATCGTCCTTAGCGGAGTGATTCTTTCACGACAAAAATAGAATATCCTTACAATTTTTTTTCTATTTTATCAGCGATTGAATTCCCTAAACGATCCAATGGGGTATCATTCATTTGATCCTCAAAGCTTTTTGGATGAGTTTTAGTAGTGATATTTTTCTCAATATTAACTGTTTGATTCGACTCTTTTGAAACCTCTTCAGATACATTATTTTCTCTTGCTCTCTCTTCCAAATAGGAATCCAGAAAAAATGCTTTAAACATAAGCAAAACAATCGCCAAAATAATCAAATATACAAATTTCTGCATTAAATCTTTCTCTCCAAATTCAATATTATTAATTATAGAAGACATATTATCCAATATTGTTAAATAAACTAAAAAAAATAGATAGAAATAGAACAATTTAAGCTCTCTTAGAAAGAGAATATGATTACTTATATAATAGTTATTATAATAAGTATTTAAGCTCTGCTGTTCTACAATCCCGAAAATTTAATAAGGATTGTCATGAGTTTCGAATCCGACAAGTCAATAGGCTTTCTCATTGCGAAAGCACGAAATGTCCTCAAAAATGAATTCGAAAAAGAGCTCAAACCCTATTCTCTATCCTATGCTCACCGTATTATTCTCATTCGATTATGTGAAAAAGACGGTTTGACCCAAAAGGATTTGGCGGAAGATACCTATTTCGAACAGTCCAACCTTACCCTGATGCTCAATAAGTTGGAACTCAAAGGGCTGGTCGAGCGGGTTCAAAAAGAGAGTGACCGAAGAGCGTATCTCGTAACCATTACCCCTAAAGGGAGAAAGCTGAGAAATGCATTGGTTCAAATGGGTGAAAATGTAATGGAAAGAGCGTTACACGGAGTCAATGATACACAAAAAACAGAACTTGCGAAATTGCTGCAATCCGTTCATGAAAATCTAAAAAGTACAAAACAATGAGATACAAAAGGCAACTTCTTGCACTGCTGCCGATTCTGTTACTGAGCGGCTGTGTACCAAAAATCAATAAAGCCGAACCGATTTCAGACAATACCGTCACAAGTGATATCGAAAAAAATATCACTATGTATGATACTGCCGATACTCAACTCGTACGTGATTGGTGGAGAGGCTATGGAGATACGCAGCTCGACACAATCATTGCTGAAGCATTGTCGAATGCTCCGACACTTAAAAGCGTTGAAGCACGATATTCTCAGGCCAACAGTATCATCCAAAGCGTTGAGTCGCGCAATATGCCGCATCTTGCTGCAAAGGCAAGTGTTATCCGAGAACGCTTCAGCGAAAACCATATTTTCCCGGCACCTTTGGGAGGAAGCACGAACAATCAGTATCAGCCCTCATTGACTCTCGATTATGATTTTGACTTTTGGAATGAGCGCGGATCGCGAATACTTGCGGCAAAAAACAATGCGTACGCCCAAAAAGCAACGATCGAAGCCTCCAAAATCGCTTTATCAAGCGCCATTTGTGAAACCTATCTCTCATGGAATTTTGATGAGCAAAAGCTGACTGTTTTGAGCACTTTGGAAAAAACAACAACGGAAGAACTCGCCATCATCACCAGACAGCATCGCCTCGGACTGATCGATGCTACCGAAATCAACACTAAAAAAAGTGCCCTTTCCCAAATAACACAACGGATAGCGGAACTCCATCGTGTGATTGAAGGGAAAAAAGAGAGTATCTGCGTATTGGCGGGGTTTCTCCCCTCTTATGCCGAAAGGATGAAAACTCCTCATATCACCAATGCATTCAGTGCCCCTGTGCCGAAAGAGATAATGCTCAATCTCCTCGCACACCGTTCAGACGTTACTATCGCTAAATACATAGCGCTGAGCAAAAGCCAAATGATCGAGAATGCCAAAGCCAAGTTTTACCCTAATATCAGCCTCTCCGGGCTTATCGGGTTTACCTCTTTCAGCTGGGCAAGACTGTTGGATCACTCCTCATACACTCCCTCTGCAGGTGTCGCTCTTTCGTTGCCGCTA
This sequence comes from Sulfuricurvum sp., assembly GCF_028712165.1. Classification (GTDB taxonomy): domain Bacteria; phylum Campylobacterota; class Campylobacteria; order Campylobacterales; family Sulfurimonadaceae; genus Sulfuricurvum. The sequence continues at coordinate 7,257 of NZ_JAQTQR010000011.1, forward strand.
TTGGATTGGGGTGAGAGAAATGCGAATCTCCAAAGCAATGTAGGCGACTACAACAGCTCTGTATACGATTACAACCAAATCGTAATAAAAGCAGCGAATGAAGTTGTCGTATTGCTCAAGCAATCCAAACTGATCGAGTCCCAACTGCAACTCCATCATGAGGATATGGATGCCCGCAATGCAAACGTAGCCATCAGTCGTAAAAAACACCAACTTGGATTGAGTAATAAGCTCCCATACCTTTCCGCCCAAAAGACAACGTTTGAGGGGGAGATTGAAACATACTCATTGATGGATACGAAGGCTTATATTCAAATCGAATTGATCAAATCTTTAGGCGCGGGATATCGCGACACAAAAGAGTAATCGATGCATGCTCTAAAACTCCCATTTATACTGCAAATGAGACAAGCATCCCTTGAGTGGCTTGAAACAGACGCACCGATTCTCATTTATATGGTCAAAGCTACCATTGCCGGATTGATCGCCCTTTGGATATCTATGAAACTAAACCTTCCGGATCCCCGAACCGCTATTTTTACCGTTTTTATCGTTATGCAGCCTCAGAGCGGTCTGGTTTTTTCCAAAAGCTATTATCGCGTCGTCGGAACGATCGTCGGTGTAGGGATCTCACTGCTTATGATGGGATTCTTTGCCCAGGATCCGATCTGGTTTATCACTTTCTTTGCGATTTGGATCGGTATTTGTACCGCGGCAGGATTCAAATACCGCAATTTTCAGGCGTATGGATTTGTTTTAGCGGGATATACACTCTGTATCGTAGCGCTGCCTGTTATCGAAACGCCGTTGGAAGTATTTGACATTGCCGTTTCCCGATTTTCCGAGGTGGTTGTCGGTATCATGTGTGCAACAATCATCAGTGATATCCTCTTCCCGCGCCATCTCTCCGACTCACTTCTCTCCGCTGAACGTGAACGTTTCGGAAATGTCCTCTCTACCCTTGCCGATCCTGATTCGATTTTCGGCACTAAAGAAGACGTACAAGCTCAGGCAACGAGATTCTCAAGCGGTGTCGTCGGTCTCAATGCCACCCGAATCAATAGCGCTTATGAGAGCGGAGCCGATCGAAAAGACCGCCAACATTCGCAACACCTCAATCATGAGTACATGAATTTATCGACAACCTTCCACTCTCTTAAAAATATGGTTCGAGCCATTGAGCCGCAAACATCGCCGGAGATGATGAGCACTCTTATCGATTTGTATGCTCCGATTGCTTCAAGTCTGAGAAGCTTTCGCACCAATACCTTTTCAGCCGACGATCTGAATCGTATCATACAGGAGCTCTTAGAGGCAAAAAATACCATCGGTGAGCGTGTTAAAGTTGAACAAGAGCATTTAAAACCGGTTTTGGATGAAGATTCCTATGATGCTTTTACATCCACAGCCTATTTGATAATTCGACTCTTAAGTGAACTTCATATCCATTGTGTCACCTACCTTTCACTACTCAAACACCGTTTATCGGGCAGTACTTCTACAGAATTAAGCCGTGTCGTACGCTTTTCAACCCATACGGACAATGTCCTTGTCGGCCTTGCAGCACTGCGTGGCAGCGGCGTTTTGTTAGTAACCATGGGATTCTGGATCGCTACCGGATGGCCTTATGCAACGCAAACCATCACACTCGCCGTCGTTATCGGACTGTTGATCGGAACCCTGCCGAGTCCGCTGGATGCCGTTATCAATTTTTTCAAAGGAGGAATTACCGCCGTCATTTTCGCAGCAGTGTACGATTTTTACATCATTCCGGAGTTCACCTCCGATCTGTTGACTCTGAGTCTGGTGCTGGCTCCGGTTTTGGCGCTCGTTGCATGGTGGACAACTCAGCCCAAATGGAGCGGTTTTTCACTCGGTTTTGTCTTTTTGTTTATGTACGAATGTGCCCTCGACCCGTATTACAAAATCGATCCGACCAAATTTATGGAGAGTGCACTGGCCTATTTGATCGGAATCGTTTTTGCCGGAGCAGCTTATCTGCTTGTCAATTTTTGGTCTTGTTCATTGACGCAGCAAAGGGTAGCCAAAATATTGAGACGCCAAATCGTAACCGTTTGTGAAGGGGAGTTGACGCTTCAGCGCAGTGCATTGGAGAGTACCGGACGTGATCTCGTACAGCAATTTTCGACCCAAGGACGCCTGAATATGCGTTCGAGCCGTCTTGTTTTTGAATGGCTGCTGTTGACGTTGGAAATCGGTCGTGCAATTTTGTCAATCCGACGAAGTCTGGAGCGGCTCTATCCTCACTATCGCCACAAAAGTATCGATAACGCATTGGAATCGATCCGAATATTTTTCGATACACCGTCTGAATCGGTACGTAAAGGATTACTTATCACACTGAAAGATTCCCTTCATGAACTGCGAATAAATGAATTACCGAATGAAAAAGTGCAGTCCAATCGATTACAAACAGTGATGAATGAACTTGCGCTCATCCGTACCGTATTGTTGAATATTGATTCATTCCCTGTGGTAACGGAGGATTCATGCCGCTAGATATAACATTGTTCGGTATCCAAATGCCGACCCTTTTACCTATTTTTGCACTCAGTGCCGTGTTACAGATTTTGGTTGATCGCGTCATGTCTGACACCGGTTTTTACACGTATGTTTGGCATCCTGGGCTGTTTCGTACCGCCGTATTTGTCTGTATTTTTACCCTTCCGTGTCTATTGATTTATCGTTAAAGGAACACTATGAACAAGAATAACAAACGCACAAAGCTACTCCGATTTTTAATTACGTTTTCGGTTGTTTCATTGGCCGTCTTTTTAGGGCTTATGCTATGGCATAACTATATGAATTCCCCTTGGACACGGGATGGTCGCGTTCGTGCCGATGTCGTCATGATTGCACCCGATGTCAGCGGATTGGTCAGTGACCTCCGAGTCAAAGACAATCAGGAAGTACATCAGGGCGATATTCTGTTTCAAATAGATCAAGTCCGATTTCAGCACGCTTTGCACGCAGCGCAAGCCATAGCGCAAACACGTAAAGCAGAATATGAGATGAAAAAACACCAATCAGCACGACGCAACGCAGCAGATGATGAAATTATCTCTGCAGAAAACCGTGACGATGCGCTTTATGATGCCCAAATCGCACATGCAAAATATGAGGAGGCAATGGCACAGGTCGAGACTGCGAAACTTGATTTGGAACGCTCCACTGTCCGTGCCCCTACGGATGGCTGGATATCCAATCTTCTGTTTCGTAAAGGCGACTATGTACAAGCAGGTGAGAAACGTTTAGCCCTCATTACCAGCGGCTCATTTTGGATATATGGCTATTTTGAAGAACATAAACTCTCATTGATTCATGTTGGAGACAAAGCAAAAATGAATATGTTAGGAACAAAATACACGGTCAAAGGGCATGTTGAAAGCATCGCACGAGGGATTTCCGACCGCGATAATACGACAGACGGAAGACTTTTGGCCAACGTCAATCCGATTTTTACCTGGGTACGTCTTGCTCAGCGCATCCCCGTTCGTATCCATATCGACGAAGTTCCTAATGGTTTAACACTTTCTGCCGGTATGACCTGCTCGGTCAGTATTATCCCAAACAAATCTGACAAAAGGAGTGCTGCACAGTAATAACACTAACCGCAATGGCACTTAGTCGCCTCTTTCGAGGCAGAAAACAAAATAGATACAAAGGAAGTAAATTATGAAAAAGGTACTTAAAATAGTTTCATCGTTGATGGTTGCAGGAGTTATTTCATCATGTTATGCCGATAGTTATACAGACGGCAAAAAAGCTTTTGAGGAAAAAATGTATTCGAAATCAGTCGAAGCATTTACTCAAGCATGCAGTGAAAATAATTTTAAAGGGTGTTATGAACTGGGTAAAATGTATGAAAACGGCATGGGAGTAGCACAAAACAAATACGAGGCCGGTACCTTGTATGCACAGGCTTGTAGAGGCGGAGAATCATTAGGATGCAGCAATATGACCCTAAGCTATGATACTCCCTGAAAAATAAATTCAGGCAGTAAGCTGTGCTATGAGTAAAGAAGCCCGAACAGAAGCTTTAAAAGATTTCATTTTCTCTTGAGTGATGATGGCCATAGCCATTTCACGCTCTTTTTTGATCTTTGCATAGAGAGATGCTGTAGGTGTGCTCCGAGCTTCACGGATCAAGGCATGAACACTTTCATCGAATATTTGACTCTCATATGGACTAAGAGCATCATAAAGTGCCATAAAAACGGCTCTCTGCTCATCATCCATTTTGCATGAGTCATCCGTGATCTTTAAAGCGACCGTAACGGAACAATCTCGGGAGAAAATATCAAGATCAGAAGCAACCTTTTCGATCGGCTTCACGCTCACCCTACTTCTTCGAGATCTTCCGGCTCTTCTTGAACAACATGCCCGACACCGCGCATCTCATTCGGAATATCTTTACGATATTTTTTCTCTCTAAATGCCGGAGATTTAGGAACACCGTTTTTCTCTCCGAGTTTATACATCTCTGCATTTAAGAAATGCGCATCAAACTCTTTGGTATACGGCATATCCCATGTAATACATCCGATACTCGGACAAATCGCAGCACATTGTGGATCATCATACACACCGACACACTCGATACACTTCTCCGGTTGAACGTAATAGCGTTTATTACCGGTAGGGTTGTTCATATCATCCACGATCGCATTGACCGGACATTGTTGCAAACACGCATCACATGTGATACAGGTATCATCAATAATTACAGACATTTTATCTCCTTAGCAAATCTGCCCCAAAGGGGCAAGCTTTAGTGCCTTAGCGGCAAGCGTAGCTATCTGGATGTATTCAGATAGCGTTATTATCTTTGGACGTGTGAACAATACGCTGTAACCACGGCGGCGGATTGCCCAGTAAGAGCTCTTGAAGTTTGACGATCGTCTCATCGATTCGATCGTTTTCTCCAGAGCGCATCGGATATATTTTTGATGCCAACACCATTTTAGAAGCGGTTGGCCCGATTTGAGAGCAGTACATAATGTCTGCTTCTTTGACCGTACTTATTTTATAAGCCAGTTTTTCGTGTTCGTCTTCAATCGCATCTTGGGAACTGTCCAATGTTTTGACAAATTCGGCACTATCTTCGGTGATGCGGTAAAGCTCAAAACTCTTCGACCATCCAAAATGCTGATTGACAGTGATCCCATCCGATGAAGCAAACGCGATAAGCATGACTTATCCTTTAGACCGCTACTGCTTCACGCGCTTCGCGAGCTGCAATAGAGATATCATCACGGAAGGTTTGCGGAGCAACTTCCGGAGTCAAAACACCACGTTTTTTACTTGAACCAATAACATACTCAGAACTGTTGACATAATAGTCATTGTACTCTGCTGTATACGGCATATCCCATACGATACAACCCTCAGTTGGACATTCCGCTGCACAGGCAGGTGTTTCTGCATGACCCACGCACTCAATACATTTTTCCGGTTTTACATAGGTATATTCCCAGTCATCACGCGGTGAATCGCCTTCACTTGCGATTGCTCCTACAGGACATACTTCGACACAAGCGTCGCAGTTGATACATAAATCAGTTATTAATACAGCCATAATTTACTCCTTGGTGGCTAGATATAATTTGTCTTTGCAATTTTCATACGAGGTTGAATCCAATACCGGAAGAAGTTTGATATCGACGGCTTTAAGCAGCAAAGTTACCGAGCACCCCTCACAAAGTTCCATCCGCTCAAACGCATCGGTTGTTATGAGAGAATTGAGTTTCCCGCATGGGGTATCGACACTCACTTCACTGAGAACCAAACCCTTACGAAAATGTTGCAATTCTCCGCTCAAGTGATTTTCGATCGATACACTTCCCTCTTTGCTTCCGGTGCAAAGTGCAATTGCCGCTTCTTGGATACGGCACTCGACTTCATCACCGATACGAAGCCATTTCGGTGCTTCGGTTTTCAGCAGTTTCAAATCCGTATTGTTTACCCGTACGGTAATGCAACTGAAAAACTCATCGCTTTTGATATCTTCAACCCGTGCAACCATCGCATTCATAACACCCTCCTACCAAAGATAGATAACGATTCTTTTATCAATAACGTTTTCGAATTGCTCTAAAATCATTCCTGCTGTGGAAGTCGGCCCAAGATGACATCCCGAACACGCTCCCAAATAACGAAGCCAGATTTCAGGAGTATCTCCGCTGACATAATTTACAAGTTCAACCCCGCCGCCGTCACTTGCAAGTATCGGAGCGAGATTTTCAGCAATGACCATTTCGACTTTGGCCCGTTGAGAAGATTCATCCATCATCCGAAATGCGACATTTATGTCGGACGCATCATTTTGATTACTGACATAGGTGAGGAGAGCATGGGCCTGAGCTTCTCCGGCATGAGCCGCTTTGATCATCCATTTCATAGAGTTCACTATATCGTCGTTGCGCAACAAGATTCCGAGTTTCAGTTGTGCGGTCGGCATATTCGCTTCAGCCGCAACCGTATAATGACGGATTGACAGATCTTTATCCGCCGTTACACCGATCCCATTTTCGTACATTCCGCCCAGATAAAACGATGCCGTTTCATGCCCCATGGATGCAGCACGTTCAAACAGAGTAAATGCGGTAGAAATACTTTTAGCGACTCCGAATCCTTTGACATACATGGTTCCGAGGTTAACCATCGCATCCGGGTTAGTATGAACCAACCCTTCCCAGATCGATTTTGCAACCATATAATCTTTGCGATCATAGGCAGCAATCGCTTCCTCCATCAATGATTGTGCTTCCATATTTTTCTCCTCGTTTCGTTTTAAATTTCTACGTAAATCGCTCATAGCCTCGTCATAGGTATCACCATACCCTTTGACTTCCGGAAAATCACAACTATAAATCTCATAACCGTCACCCTCTTCATTACTGAAATAGTGATAATGGGTACGAAGTTCATCCATCGTTAACTCTTTTATTTATTTTGAACACAATCGGAGCAAAGCCCCGATTTGCTACGCTAGCCGCTATGGCACTAAAGCTTGCCTCATAACGAGGCAGAATTTTCATCTCTACTTTAAATTTCTACCTTGCAATTGCCGTTCTAAATGCTATGAATAAAAAATGCATAACCGTTTTAAAATACACACAAAGGAACAGCAATGATCGCAATCCCTGTGGAATCCGATAATGGTACCCCTATGAGTACCAAGCTCTTCGGTAACGCTAAATTTTTTGCTATGGTTGAACCCTCCGGCAAGGAGTACACCATCATCCCAAACGAAGGCTGCGGTAACGGTATCCAAACGGCTAACTATTTGTTAGAGCAAGGTGCTTCGTCAGCTTTATACGGTTTTTTAGGAGACGGACCATTCCACGTTATGGTTCGTGGAGGAATGGACGTTTATTGGCTTGGAAAAGAGACGATGCCTCTGAACAAAGCCATAGAAACCGCACTTTCTGAGTCGTTAGTACACGTCACGACAGAAAATGCCGCGCTCTACCTTGATCCGGGCACTGCCGCCGGTGCGTGCGAATGCGGGTGTACCCATGACTGAAGTTATCACATCCGAGATGGAAGAAATTCGTCGCCTAATCGCCGAAACCGTCGCTAAACGCAATGCCCTTAAAACCGAAATGGCACAATGGTACGAAGCACACAGCAAACGCTTTGAGCGAACCAATGAGCTCATCACTGTTGATTCGACGTTGAGTGAACTCGATAGCCATTACAAACGTTTATGGGATTATCATAACGGCCGTTCAAGAGCGTCATGAGCACCTTTTCATCCGATGGACGTCTGCTTACCGATATCGGTGAAATCGACCAATATCGGCGGATTTTAGACAAAGACAGCGTCAAAAGCGGTGAACCCCATTGGGCAAGTATGGGGAAAAATACGATCACCCTGTTTCAGGTTTTGATCGATCAGGATTTGACCCATTTGGTGATGGTTCTTCGCCATTATCCCAAATACATTGAGGCGGTGTGTGAACATTTTCGTTATGCTTACAGTTACAGCGAAAACAGTGCAAATATTGACGCGGCATCCGAACTTTTGGAGATGGGCGAACCCTATTTCACACGACAATTTGTCCGTAATGTCATGCGAAAACTCCCTCGGATCGAGAGTGATGATCGTGATGCGTTACAGACCTTTATCGATCAGATTAATGAGAATCAACACCGATGGCATCCGATTATTACGATGCATTATCGCGCTATGATTAAACATGCAATTAATCAATCCCTCCTCCATCCGCTGCAACGGATTGTTCTGGAGAAAAAAATTGCTTCGATACAAGAAGTGATCACCTATGATTACGAAGCGAGTGATCGTGATTCGAATCTTGATATACCGTATATGACATAAACTTAAGGAGACTATTATTATGAATGAAAAACTACGAAGTGAAGTTTTAAAACACGCACGAAACGCTTTTGAACGGGCATGTACATTACATGATAATGAACGCATCGAAGTGTATGTTTATGATGGTGAGGTCAAAACAAGCGACGTTTTAAGCGAAGATGAAAAAATCGTTTACAGCCCAAACCGTATTTTATGCTATCAGGTATGGGGACATGATTACCTCGAAGATGAAATCAGTGCGTGGATCGATCATGCCCGCCAAGAGATCAGTCCTAAACCGCTTGAAGAGAGTATTGTCGAAACTCTAAACAACGTTGCCGCTGCAAAAGGTGTATCAAAAGACGAAGTGAGTTCATATGAAGTATTTGCCAACCTGCGAATGGATCAAATCGAACAGATCGAACATGCCATTATCGAATACTGGTGGGACAACAAAGAGATCGAAAATGCGAAGTCATTGGCATTGCTACAAATCGACGAAGCCCTAGAGAGTATGGAAGGATGATCCTCACGCTCCGTTCTTTGGCGGATACCGTACATATCGATATTACCGCAGATCAGTTCAAACGTCTGCGCGATCCGCAGATCACTAACGATGAAATTAGTGACATTGCCGCTTTATGCGGCTGTGATGCTGCATTATTAAAAGAATATGTTGATGATCTGAAACGTGCTATGAAAGAGACGATAGAGCTTGATGGATCGTGTGATTATTCCGATCATCTTTAAAAATATATTGATAATTTCCTTCTAATATATGATATAATTGAGAATTAATTATATTATAAGGAATTATTTTATGTTATCAAAACCTGCTTTTAACTTGCTAAAACTTGTAGTATTGTCATTCATTCTTGGCGGCTGTACATCAATAACTCCTCATGAATCTCTTAAAAATGCCTTGAATAAAACATTTGACACTACAGGGTATAACTATACTTCATCAACACGTATCACCAAAATAGTTTTTCCTAAAAATGAGACCAATACCACATCAGAAGAGGAACAAACGGCTACGGAAAAGCTTTCATCTCTTTACGTGCAAAAAGGTATTAGTGTTCTTCGTGGATTTTCATTTGGACTAAACGGTGCTGTTGACTATGCTGATAGTATCAAATCAGAAGCAACCTATGACTTTCACTACAATCGTGACAATGTCGAAACTTCTATAAAACTCCCGTTTTTATTTGATTATTCTACAAAAACACTCTATATGGGAAAAACATTTTTAAATACTATCTTCCCTATGAAAGAAGAAGACGAAGGGAAGTTGATTCGACTTGATCTTAACGACTCGTTCATTACTACCCTGATCAGTGAAGAATCGATGAAACAGTTTGACGAGGACAAAGTACGAAGTCTCAATAGTGCTATGAAAGAAGGAACACTCAAAGCATTCAGCGATATTAACGGATCATATTTCAAATACACACCTCTAACATCCGATGAAAAGCTCTCAGGCAGTATCCAAAAAATACATATTTCACTTGATCGCAATCAATCGATTAAATTAGTATTAACTATCACCGATGCGATGATTCAAAAAATGTATTCCGAATCAATACTTTCAAAAGAGATATACGGGTCCTATATGTTCTTAAGTGACCCAAAACAACTGACACACCTTATGGAAAATGTTAATGTCCGATTTGATTTCGATTTCGGTATCAATGCCAAAGGTCGAATCGCTCTAGTTGAATCCCTTATTAACGCATCGGATAAAGAAGAAAAATTTGCCCTCGGAATTGAAAATATTACTTCATTAAATAACTTCAACACTCCACACTTCACACTTGATCCAAAAAGCTCCGGCAGCATCGATTATATGGAAGTTTTCCGGAGTTGGAAAGAGTTTTTCCCGGATAAAACTCCAACCGATTCATTGCCTGAAGAAGAACAAATTAGTGACTACGAGCAAAATCTAACCATCTAAGAATCACATTTTACAGCCATCCCTATCCAAAAAATTCCAAATGGATTTGGATGTCCCAAATTCATCTTATTAAAAACAACTTCTTTCATTAGTAATTTCAAGGTACAATTCCCTCCATTGCGCACGGAAGTGCCTTATCTAAATACTTTTTGAGACCATGAAGCGAACCCAGTCTTTTTCTCTTTACGCATTAATAATCGCTTTATTGGTTCACCTCATAGTCATTTTATTGCTTATTTTATTGGATCAGATCAAACCAAAACCCCGTCCGCCGGTTACTCCTCCCCCACTGAAAGAAGAACGTTTCAAACTCTCTCTAAAAGATATGCCGAGTATAAAGAAAGAGGCGATCATCAAAAATGATATTCCAAAACCTCCTGCCAAACTCCCGATTCCACGCGGTGAGCAGCTCGTTAAACCGCCTAAAAATGTCCCTCTGTTACCGAAAGCTCAACCTGTTACGCAGCCTCAACCTCCGGTGAAACAACCGGTCAGCGAGCCGATCCCTGTTCCGCCTGAACCTAGAAAAGCTTACGAGCAGCACGTTGCCAAACCTGTTGCTACCATCCAAAGAACTTCGATCAAGCAAAACCAGGGACTCTACGATATCCTCTCCAAACCCGATCCCTCAGCGCAGGAGAGACCTACCCAAAGTACCACCAAAATCACAGATACGATTCAACGCCTCTACGGTGATAAATTTAACGATCTCTCTGCAGGGGAACAAAAATACATTATCGACAATCAAGAAGTAATGCGGCGGATTACCCAAGAGGTACTGGATCGTTACGGCCATTCTCGAATCCCTGACAATATCCGAACAAACGATACCAATATGATCGAGTTTTATCTCCATCCCGACGGCAGTATCTCTGATCTTCGTTTTCTAAAAAACAGCCAACTCTCTATTTTGGACGATACGACCAAAGAGGTGATCGAGTTAGCCTATGCCAAATACCCGCGTCCGCAACAAAAAACACTGATCCGTTATCGTGTTTGGTATAACCTTTCGGGATATTAAATGCCTCATTTATCGTTATAATTGAGTATGCAATCGACTAAGCCCTTTATGTTCCCCTCTTTTATTCTTGCCTTAGTTATTCATATAATACTGCTTGTCGTACTTTTTTTTCTCTTTCGGCAAACACCGCCGAGTAAACCTATTCACCCTGTATACGAAAAACGGATGGCTCTCTCGATATCCCATCCACACCTCTCACAACCTCCCATTACGGCGTTGATCCATCCTCAAAAACCTCAAAAACTGCCCATACCCGACAAACAAAAAAAGCCTTTTCTATCCAAAGAAAAAATAACTGAGACCAATACGTCTGTAACGGTGCCATCCGATAATAACACTAGAAAATTGACTCGTAACGATATAAACATTTTACCTAAGTCGATTCTTCACCATTACGGAGATGATTTTTTTGAACTATCAGCTCCAGAGCAGCACTACTTGCTTGATAATCTCCAAAAAATCCGTAGAATCAATGATATAGTCGGCAATCGATTGTTACAAACCAAATCTGATGAAGAAATCGATACAAAAGAGAACAATATCGTTGAATTTTATCTCCATCCCGACGGTTCTATCTCGGATTTGACATTGTCCAAGGAGAGAGAAGGTTCGTTACTCGATGAGTTGACATTAGAGACGATCGAACTGGCCCATACGCAGTATCCGCGACCTAAACAGACAACATTGATTCGTATTCGAGTATGGATACTTGTTAAGTAAACTATCGTACATTTAAAACAGCCAACGCACCTTTATAAATCGGCTCATCGATAAATCCGTAGCGCAAATCGCTAAATCCGGTTATACCGCGTGCGGCATGTTCTTCGAATAACTTTACGATCTCGTGACATCGGGCTATCTCGTGGTCACTATCTCCCAAAATCTCATGGATAAGCTCCACTTGAGCCGGAGCAATACACCCTTTGGCATCAAATCCCATCATTTTTTCCAATTCCAGCCAGTTGCGCAGTCCTTCACTGTTTTTATAGTCCTGATAGACAAACGAAACTGCTTTTACACCGCACGCGCGTGAAGTGATCAAAAAATGGGAAAGGAGATGTTGAACGGTCGGATTTTCAGGAAGCAATAACGTTTGCGAAAGTCCCAAATCAGCAAAAAGATCAAGGATTCCCAAATAATAGGTCGTGATACGCGGGTCGATAGCAAGTTCGCTGAGTGCCAGCCACGCCTCTTTTGTTTCGATGGAGAGATGAACTTCGATCCCTTCATCCACCAACGTGAGGATTCGGCGTACATCCTGTACCGAACGGATTTTCGGCACACGGATAGCATCGGGCATGAAGGGATTAAGATATAGAATCTCTTCTACTCCCCCCTCATCGAGCGGATTAACGCGTACTACCAGTTTTTTTTCACATACCGGATTAGCGGCTAAAACAATCGCACACAAAACCAGCGCATAGGGTTTTTGCTCACGACTGACCCCGTCTTCGAGATTAAGCATTAAACATTCGCTGCTGAGGGTTGGGATTTTGACTAGATGTTTGAGATTATGGGTAGAGAGCATCATCGCCGAGCGAAACGACTGCGAATGGTTTAGCTGCCGGATTTGGGGAATGGCTAATTCCTTAAGCCCTTGCAGATTACCCGATTCTAAGAGATCAGTGAGTTTTTGGATGTTTTTGAGCAGCACGTTGAAACTCCTCACGATGAAGATAATAATAGAGAATTTGAATTTCGTTGTCCGTCAGATAGTAGCGAGGCATCCCTACAATCCGGCTGTTAACTTTTTCATCAAATTCTTTGAAGGAAAGTTTATTGATCGGTTTTCCCGCAAATACTTTCATCTCTCCCTCATCCTTGTAGCGGGCGATCAGTTTCCCTTCTCCCGCTTCGCCGTGGCATAAATGACATCCCACTCCACGAGGATTATGGTACAAACCGCTCGCATATTCCTCTTTCGTTATAAACGAATCGGCATGCGATATCATGAAGGCTAAAAACAGAACAAAAACCCCGCGCACTTGATCCCTTTAACCAATTATTAGTCTTTACTCGGTATCATACCCAAAAACAATTTGACGGTGATTAAATGCAAATACTTGATGGAAAAGCGCTCGGACAAAAAATCGAAGAAAAAGTCTCTTTAGGAGCCAAAGAACTCAAATCCCTTACAGGGAGAGTTCCCGGTTTGGCGGTGGTTTTGGTCGGACACGATCCCGCAAGTCAAGCGTATGTCGGAATGAAAAAAAAGGCGTGTGACCGTGCAGGATTTTACTCTGTCACTCACGAAATGCCCGAGGATATTTCCCAAGAAGCCATCATAAAAACCATCGAAATGATGAACCTGAACCCTAATATCGACGGTATTTTGATCCAACTGCCTCTCCCTGCGCATATTGACACCACTAAAATCCTCGAAGTCGTAGCCCCGACTAAAGATGTTGATGGATTCCATCCGTATAACGTCGGTCGTCTCGCCACAGGATTGGACGGATTTGTTCCATGTACTCCTCTGGGCGTTATGGAGCTTTTGTCCGAATATAACATCGATCCCAAAGGGAAAAACTGCTGCGTTATTGGCGCTTCCAACATCGTCGGAAAACCGATGGCGGCGCTTTTGCTCAATGCCAATGCTACCGTCGAAATCTGCCATATTTTTACGGATGACCTTAAAAAGCACACTCTTGCCGCTGACATTATCCTAGTCGGTGCCGGAGTGATCAATTTGATCAAAGAAGATATGGTACGTGACAATGCCATCATTATCGATATCGGAATCAACCGAGCACCCGATGGACGACTTGTCGGAGATGTCGATTATGATGCCGTTGCCCCTAAAACATCGTATATTACCCCTGTACCGGGCGGCGTCGGACCGATGACGATCGCCATGCTGCTCAGCAACACCCTCAAAGCCGCCCAAATTCATGCCAAAGAAGAGAGTAAATAACCCCCCATATGAAGAAAAAACTATTCCATGCCGCTCATCGCGCCTACCGCTTTTCTAATACCTGGACAGGGACGGTCATTATTGTCTTGTTCGTTATTTTCTTCGTTGCACAGGCGTTTCGTATCCCCAGCGGATCAATGAAAGACTCCCTCCTTGTCGGCGATCATCTTTTCGCTAAAAAATTTGCCTATGGGATTTCGACTCCCCATATCCCATTTTTAGAAATTCCCCTGATCCCCGGAACAGACGGACATATTCTCAACGGAGCTGAGCCTAAACGCGGAGATATCGTCATTTTCCGTTATCCGAATAATCAACAGCTCCATTACGTTAAACGATGTGTCGCCCTTTCCGGTGATGAACTCTTTGTTAAAGACAAAGTTCTCTACCTCCACCCTCGTGAAGGGGACGAATATGCCAAAAAAGCGTTCCCCAATTATGAGCTAATCGAACAAGACGGAAAACTGTGGGTCAAAGATCCCTACACCAAAGAACATCCGGGTATCCATCATGATGAACGTATCACGAAAGATGATCCGAACATTGCCTTTATCCAAAATGGGGAATACATCTTTGATTTTCCTCCGACAATCGTTCCTGACAAACAGTACTTCATGATGGGGGACAACCGTGACCACTCCAATGACAGCCGATTCTGGGGTGCCGTTCCCTACGGCCTGATCGAAGGGACACCGTGGTTTGTCTATTTCAGTCTTGATGCTGATTACAAAGTACGTTGGGATCGAATCGGTAAAACACCTGCCGATTTGGAGCAAAAAGGTCCGTTAAGCCGTGCAATAGCCGAACGAGTACGTGAAGACGCCAACGACCATGAACTCTATTAATCTGCTCGAAATACCCGCCGCTATCATCGCATTGCTGATTGCCATCATCGGCCATGAGATCATGCATGGGTGGGTCGCCTACAAATACGGAGACACGACTGCAAAAAATAGCGGACGGCTCAGTATCAACCCTCTTATTCATCTTGACCCTTTCGGATCTATCCTCGTCCCTTTAATGACCTATTTCATCCCATTGCTTTTAGGTGCTTCCAGCGGCTTTTTATTCGGATGGGCAAAACCGGTTCCGGTAAATCTCCTGACCGTTATCCGCAATGGCGGATATAACGCGGCGATGCAGGTGAGTCTGGCGGGAATCGTATACAATCTTTTTTTAGCCACCCTCATGTCAATCGTCCTTGTCGCTCTCCCACAACCGACGGAAGCCGATGGAATCGGATATCTTTTCCTCTATCTGTTGGTTATGAAACTGATGCTGATCAACGTCATATTGGCAGTGTTCAATCTCCTCCCGATACCAAGTTTTGACGGCGCCCATTTCATCAGCTATCTTGCGCTGAAATATAATATACGTGTCGTTGCCGAATTTTTCGCCAAAGCCGAACCTTATGGAATGATTGTTATCATCATCATATTGGTTACTCCGCTTAAAATACCACTTGTTATGTGGCCTATTGAAGCACTGTTACATTTATTATTAAACTAAGGAATTGTATGAAATTTTACATCGCTACCGACCATGCCGGGATTGATCTAAAAGATTTTAGTGTTGAACTGTTGCGCCAAAAAGGGCACGAAGTCATTGATTTAGGACCTTTTTCAAAAGAGAGAGTCGATTATCCTGATTACGCGGTAAAAGTATGCGAAAGTGTTCTTGCCGATCCAACTGCACAAGGGATATTGATTTGCGGTTCCGGAATCGGAATGAGCATGGCGGCTAATCGCTTCCACGGTATCCGCGCGGCACTGTGTCATGATGCCTATACTGCAACCGTTGCTCGTGGACACAACGACGCCAATGTATTGTGTTACGGAGAACGTATCGTAGGTCAAGGGGTTGCAGAATCGATCCTTGATGCATGGATTGCAGGAAAATTCGAAGGAGGCCGTCACTGCGGCCGAGTGGATAAAATCGAAGCGATACAAGGATAACGTATGTTTTTAGAGTGGTCTTTGCTCACGGTTGTCACTTTAGGGGCACTTTTCTTTTTAGTCAAAATGTTCTATTTTCGGAGCATTACCGTTAAAGAACAACGTACCAGTGAAATGATGAAATTGACTCTCAAAGAGGCCGAAGTATTGATCCGGAAATATCAAATTCAGCTCCAAAGAGCATTAGGGAATGTTGATATTCTCAGCGAAGAACTTAATAACCTGCGGAATGAACTTAAATCGCTTAAGCAGCGCAACTCTAAACACCGTTCCGAAACCGACCGACTCCAAAATAAAATCAAAGAGCTCGAAGGGCGTATTGACGCATTAATTTAATGCAACCATTTGCCTCAAATTAGGCAGAAAATTTTAGAAAAGGGATGGCCCATGAGTCTCAGCATCAGTGACAAAGCTATTTTGATCAACGCTATTCGCGATATACCCGATTTTCCGAAACCCGGAATCATTTTTAAAGATATCACTACCCTCCTCTCAGATGGAGAAGCGTTCGGTGTTTTAATGCAGCATTTGCGCGATCGTTATGCAACCTATGATCTCACCCACGTTGCAGGAATCGATGCACGCGGCTTTATCTTCGGTGCGGCTTTGGCACAGATGCTGGGTGTCGGATTTGTCCCCATCCGGAAAAAAGGAAAACTCCCCTACACGACCGTTTCGGAAAAATACTCTCTCGAATACGGCGTGGATGAAGTGGAAATCCATATTGACGCTTTCTCAGGGGTTGAAAAACCGCGTGTCCTCCTTATCGATGATCTGATCGCTACCGGCGGAACGGCCTATGCTGCTGCCAACCTTATCAACAAAGTGGGTGCGGAGTGTATCGAAGCATGTTTTGTCATGGGACTTGATTTTTTGAGCGGACAATCCAAACTGCGTGATCTTGTTGAAGTTTATACTGTAATTGGAGTTGATTAATGTACATCCCATCCCCCTCAAAATTCGATCCTGTTGATGGCCATTTCGGCATATTCGGTGGACGTTATGTCCCTGAAACTCTAATGCCGGCTCTGCTAGAGCTCGAAGAAGCCTATAAAGAGATCCGTTTTGATGAAGCCTTTTGGAAAGAAGTCGACGGATACCTCACCGATTACGTCGGTCGTCCAAGCCCCCTCTATTTCGCTTCAAATCTTTCCGAGGAATTAGGGGCTAAAATCTACCTCAAGCGTGAAGATTTGAACCATACCGGTGCGCACAAGGTCAACAACGTTATCGCGCAAGGACTCATGGCAAAACGTTTGGGCAAGAAAAAAGTCATTGCCGAAACAGGTGCAGGACAGCACGGTGTGGCTACCGCAACCATTGCCGCACTTCTTGGATTGGAATGTGAGATTTTTATGGGAGCGAAAGACGTAGCCCGACAAGAGCTCAATGTCTTTCGGATGAAACTCCTCGGAGCAAAAGTACACGCCGTTGAAAGCGGTTCCAAAACCCTCAAAGATGCGATGAACGATGCCATCCGACACTGGGTCACTCATGCACGCGATACTTTCTATATTATCGGAACGGTTGCGGGACCTCATCCGTATCCGATGATGGTACGCGATTTTCAGGCGATCATCGGATGCGAAGCACGCGCTCAGATTCTTGAAAAAGAGAAACGTCTTCCCGATTACGTCATCGCATGTATCGGCGGAGGCTCCAACGCCATAGGCACGTTTCAGCATTTCCTTGAAGACAAAGAGGTTCGCTGTATCGGGATTGAAGCAGGAGGCTTGGGAGTTGAAACCGATAAACACGGATGTTCACTTCTCAAAGGACGCCCGGGAGTGTTACACGGACAAATGAGCTACCTTCTCCAAGACGATGACGGTCAAATCCTTGAAGCCCATTCCATTTCTGCAGGGCTTGATTATCCGGGTATCGGACCGGAGCATGCATTTCACAAAGACAATGACAATGTCACTTATGACAATATTACGGACCAAGAAGCACTCGATGCCTTTGTATGGCTTAGCCGAGCCGAGGGGATCATTCCTGCATTCGAATCGGCTCATGCCGTCGCATATTTGAAAAAAATGACCGATATCAAAGACAAACTCATCATCGTCAATCTCTCCGGACGCGGAGACAAAGATATGATGCAGGCAAAACAAATTTTGAATTTCGATAATTAAGGCTGTCCGTGGAAGATCTGTTAATTGGGTGGCTTAGAGACTACGGCTACATCGTCCTCTTTTTTTGGAGTATTTTAGAAGGGGAAATGGGGCTTATTATGGCCGGTATCTTTTCCCACATGGGGGATATGTCTCTTCCTATCTCAATTGCGGTCGGAGGATTCGGCGGATTTATCGGGGATCAGATCTATTTTTATATCGGGCGATTTAACAAACGCTACATCCATAACAAGCTCCGTTCCCAGCGCCGTAAATTTGCCATTGCCCATCTGTTGCTCAAAAAATATGGATGGCCGGTTATCTTTATCCAACGCTATATGTACGGGATGCGTACCGTCATCCCTATGGCGATAGGACTGACCCAATATTCCAGCCGTCAGTTTGCCTTTATTAACTTTATTAGTGCTATATTTTGGGCAAGTATCACGATCATCCCTGCCTATTATTACGGTGATGCTATTCTAAATATCCTCAAATGGATAAAAGAGCACTGGTTTTTTGCCATCCCTCTGATCGCTTTAGCGGTATGGGGAATCATTAGCAGCATGAATCGACTTGAAAAAAATCTTTTGGAGAAACGCCGTGAACGTCAAACTGTATAATCAACTACTAGAAAAAATCGGAGCCGAACTTACACTCGAATTTGTAAGTTCCAAAACACTCGAAACCCATCCTCATCATGCACTGCTAACACAGGCTGGATTCAAAGCGGAGCACGAACAGATTTGTGCCCTGCATGAACACCGTCTTCTCGTATGCGGTATCGACAAAGAGGAAAGCGATGAGCTCTATCGATCCGCAATGGCCGCAGCCATTAAAGCTGCTATGAACTATGCCTACACGTCACTCAAATGCGCGCAATACACTCCTGAACGCTTCTGTGCATTGATCGAAGGGGCTGTGCTGGGCAGTTACAAATTTGAAAGCTATAAATCCGAACCGAAACCTTCTCTGCTTACAGAAGTGATCTTTTCCCATGAAAACAATGACGGTTCATCGAACGATTTTAACGCATTGGAAGCCGTTTTACACCGAACCCTCATCATTGCCAAAGCGACCAATTACGTCCGTAGTCTGGTCAACCAAACTCCCGATGATATGACACCTCAACAGATGTCGGTTACTGCAGATGCGCTCGCGACAAGCAACAACCTCGAATGTACTATTTTGGATGTCAACGGACTCGAAGACGAAAAAATGTTTGCGATGCTCTCCGTCGGTCGCGGTTCTGCCCACCCTCCCCGCCTGATTCACCTCGCCTATAAACCTGAAAATCCGAAAAAGGTCATTACCCTCGTCGGTAAAGGTCTCACCTACGACAGCGGCGGGCTCAGTCTCAAAGCAGCTACATCGATGGTAACGATGAAAATGGATAAAGCCGGCGGCTGTGCCGTCATGGGAATGATCAAAGCGATCAGCGAACTGGAACTCGATATCGAAGTACACGCATTCGTCGGAGCGGTTGAAAACATGATCAGCGGCAACGCTTACAAACCCGATGACGTTCTCCGTGCCAAAAACGGAAAAACGATCGAAGTGCGCAACACCGATGCTGAAGGGCGTCTCGTCCTCGCAGACGTTCTCGGTTACGCTCAAGAGAATGTCAAAGCAGACTATCTCTTTGATTACGCGACCCTCACAGGTGCTTGTATGGTTGCTCTGGGGCCCTACACCACAGGAGTCATGGGACACAACGAAGAGCTCAAACACTCGTTTATCAAAGCAGGCGCTTCTGCGGGCGAATACTGCGGAATGCTCCCGTTCAACCGCCATCTCAAAAAACTGATCAAAAGCGACCTCGCAGACGTATGTAACGTCTCTAGCAAACCCTACGGCGGAGCGATTACAGCCGCGCTGTTCCTCGATAACTTCATCGATGAGGATATGAAAGAGAAATGGGTCCATTTCGACATCGCAGGCTCTGCCTACACCGAAAGCGCTTGGGATGTCCATACTTACGGCGGGACGGGTGCGGGTGTACGTATGACACTCAACTGGCTCATGGAACACTGCAAATAATCTTTTCATTCCCGACTTGTTCGGGAAATCCCTTTCTCATTTTCCCCCTCAGTCCCTTATCAACAACACTGTATTATAATTGCGCCAATACTTTATGCATCGAAACACTATTAAGGAAACACTTCATGGGCTTATCAATCGGACTCGTAGGATTACCAAACGTCGGAAAATCGACCACTTTTAACGCACTTACCAAAGCACAAAATGCCGAAGCGGCGAACTATCCGTTCTGTACCATCGAGCCGAACAAAGCAACCGTTCCGGTACCGGATACACGTATCGATGAACTCGTAAAGATCGTCAAACCTGAGCGTGTTCAATACTCGACTCTCGATTTCGTCGATATCGCCGGTCTCGTAAAAGGGGCAAGCAAAGGTGAAGGTCTTGGAAATAAATTCCTCTCTAACATCCGTGAAACCGAAGTAATCTTGCAAATCGTCCGTTGTTTTGAAGATGATAATATCGTCCATACCGAAGGGCGTATCGATCCTCTTCAAGACGTTGAAATCATCGAAAACGAACTTATTTTTGCCGATATCGAAGTATTGACCAACCGTATCGAGAGACTTAAAAAACAGGCGAAAAATGAAAAAGATGCGGCAGCGATGATGGCATTTGCTGAAGAGTTGGCGGAGTTTTTGGCAGAAGGGAACCTTGCGCGTAACTTCCCAAAAGCCGATTCGGAAATGTACGAAAAGCTGATGAATGAAACTCGACTTCTCAGTGCCAAAGAGATCATGTACGGGGCTAACGTCGATGAAGACGGCCTCACAGAAGACAACGAATACGTCGTCCGTCTTCGCGAGCATGCCGCTAAACACGGCTGTGAAGTCATCAAACTCTGCGCAAAAATCGAAGAAGAGCTTGTCGGTATGGAAGATGATGAGCGTGACGAGTTCTTGCGCGATATGGGAGTCGAAGAATCAGGACTCGAGCAGATCATCCGTAAAGGATTTGATAAACTCGGACTCATGAGCTATTTTACCGCCGGAGTCAAAGAAGTTCGTGCGTGGACGATTCATAAAAATACAACGGCTCCTAAAGCGGCTGCCGTTATCCACAACGACTTTGAAAAAGGATTTATCCGCGCCGAAGTCATCGGGTACGAAGACTTTGTTGCATGCGGTGGCGAAGCCAAATCAAAAGAAGCCGGAAAAATGCGTTTGGAAGGAAAAGAGTATATTGTGGCTGATGGTGATATCATGCACTTCAGATTTAATGTATAATAATTAAAATTATTGCCTCTTATAGGGAGGCATACTTTGCCAAGGAGTGATTTATATGCCTCTTCAGTACGCCGGACCAAAGCCTCTAATCTCAGCACACGGTATTACATTCGACCTAAACAAAGAAGATAAATTTGCCTATATTAGTATTGTTGCAGAACTAATTCAAGCACTCGACCATAACTATCAGGCGAATGAACGGTATACCTATCTTGCAAAAGCAGAGCCGCTGAATGCTGACATCATTTTCAATCTTATCAAAAGTAAAGATACAACTCTCGTCGATCAGATCGAAGAACGTCGTAAAATTGCGGAAAATGAAATTGCAGATGAGTTAAATCGGGCACATGAGAACAAAGTTCTTGGAGAAGAAGAACGTGATGTTCTGATCCGTAATATCGAGTTAATGCGTAATTATCAGATTAACCGTTCAGTCAATAAAGCAGTCTATTATGCCGGAATCAATGTCATAGCCAATGAGATCAAACAAGGGCACATTGATTACATCAAGGCTCCGATGTTCCAAAAGTTCATGCACGTTTTTCACTCCGTCCAAGGAGCTTTAAGCAAACTGCATCCAGCGATCGACAGTACCATCGATATCCACGAAGAAGACGGTCATCTGCAATTACGTTTGGATATTATCTCGAGGAAGTAAGTCTTGCAATTATCTGTCCAAAGCGGACATTGTGCCCTGTAGAGATTCCGAGTTCCAGCATCTCTTTCTCGCACAGCATGACAATAGTCGAACCCATTCGAAAACATCCGAAATCATCACCTTTGCTGAGATATAGATCTCTGTAGCTGTATTGACTCGGTGTTAATACGCTATTCGTTCGGATACGCGGTTCAAAACTCACTTCCATTTCACCGACATTGAGAGCACCTACGAGAATCAGGAAAAAGCGTTTTCCCTGAGCACTTAAACACTCCAAAATAACCCGCTCGTTCTCGATAAAGAGATTCACCTGTTTTTTGAGTGAAGGGATATTGACCGGATAGAGTTTGCCGGGAATATGAACCGCATGAAGCACCTGCATATCGATCGGAGCATGGTAACGGTGATAATCGCGCGGAGAGAGATAAAAGTTGACAAATGTTCCGTTACGGATGCTTTTTTTCGAATCGCTTGAAATCCCCTCGCCCAATACACCATCAACACTGTAACTCATCCCTTTAATCTGCAATGCCAGATCTTCATTGATTGCTCCACACTCTGTGATCAATGAATCGCAAGGGCTGATCATATCGAGAGGATCGTGAGAAAACGATCGTTTATGACGAAACTTTCGGGTAAAGAGAGCATTCAGACTCGGATACGACTCAGGCGGCTCGAAATCAGACATATCCAATCCCATCGCCCGTACATAGGTGCGATTGATCATATTTTGAAAAATTCTCCCATGCTCTTTGGACGCAAAACGTCCAAAAGTTTGGGACAAGGCCGAGGTAAAATGTTGCTTCATGATTACTCCTGAGTTTCGTCGGTTTGAATTGGGCGTTTAGCGATCTCTTCGATCAAAACGGTGGCATAACACCCTTTTGGAAGGGTAAAATGGAGTTCAAACCATGCCTCATTCTCTTTATACTCCCCTTCGATCTCTTCGGGAAAAATCCATCCGTATCGACGTGCCCCGTCGATTCCAGTGGTGATGGTATCGTATTCTTTTTCAATCGTCTCCGCCAATCCGACGGCACGTGTCGCACGCTTACCGCTGAGAAGCCCGCTAACGGAAATATCCCGTTTATTAAAGCGCTCAATCTCCTCACTGCTCTCATAATGAAACAGTTTTCCATACGGGTAATGCATCATCACATCGCCATGGATCAATTTAAACGGGTGCTTTTGGGATTTCATCGTTTCGAGTTCTTCTTTTGGAAAAGGCAAAATTCTAGTCAATTCTTCAATTCCAAAGCCTTCAACAAGTTTGGACATCTCGATACGACGGCTCAACCAATCATTAAAAAGATAGCTCTGATACGCATTAATATAAAATTGAGACAATTTTTTATTACGCTCTTTTAGAGTGCCGGCTAAAATCGCTTCCCCTTTTTTATAATTTTCTCCATCCAATCCAAAACGCTGAAATCCGAAATAGTTTGGCATCCCCTGTTTTTTGATCATTTTAAGAGCCTCTTGGATCTTCATTGCAGCTGTCGGATTGACTTTTTTAAGACGGATAAAAAAGCGATTCCCTTTGAGATGTCCGACACGTATTTTGTTATTATGATACGTTTTCGCAAGGATTTTGATCCCTTCATGTTCGAAATTTTCCAATACCGATTCAAATTTACGAGGAAGCGAAATATACTGTTTCGTCTGGGCATTTTTATCCTTTAGCCCTGCGTAACCGATATCCCGTCCTTTAATTCCCAAATGATTGCTGAAAATATCGACCATTTGCCACGTAGAAAGATTTTTTTTGCGTACATGCAGTACTAAATGTTCTCCATCTCCGCTAAAAGGATACAAAGGGATCTCATCAACCACAAAATCCCGTGCTGATTGGCGGAAATGAAATTCTATAGGGCTATGAGGTAAATAATATTGACGTTCCATGAAACTCCTAAAAATGATGACGCTTACAGCGATTGGTGAATCTTCCCCGTTGTACTTTGCCGACAACGGTAACAGGTGTTCGGGACACTGCGGCAATACGCCGAATTGTCGCCAGCTTGCGAGGAGAAAACGCAATCAGCATTTCATACTCTTCTCCGCTGCATCCGATTTTTTTGGCAATTTTATTCGTAAATCGAATCCCCATCCGATTCGTATTGCACAACTTCTCGATATCACTGAAAAGCCCGTCTGAAATATCCATACCGGCTCGTAAATAACGGCGTGTTTGCCGAATAAACGATTGACGTAAACGAGGTGCAACAAAACGACTTTTTGAATGCACTTTTCCCCCGGAAAGAAGATAGTTCAGCTCTTTAGCCGAATTTCCTATCTTTCCGGTATAAGCAATCATATCTCCCTTTTTTAACCCACGACGCAAAAGAGGTTCTGTTGCATGGGAAACGATGGTAATCGATAAATCAAGCTTAGCATTGCCGATCGTATCTCCTCCGATAATCTCAATACCGTATCCCGCAGCAGCTGCTTGCATCCCTCGTGAGAGTTCATCCATCTGATGAAGTGACATAGACTTTGGCATTGCAACTCCGAGCAATGCATATTTTGGAGTAGCATTCATCGCAACCGCATCAGAGATATTGATGATCATCGCCTTGTACCCGATCTGATACGCGCTCAACCACTTCCGTTTAAAATGGACATTTTCAAAAAAAAGATCTTTGCTGTAAATCCATTGTCCGATACATGCACCATCATCACCGATGTACTTCTGAGAAGAACGGAAAGTGGAGATAAAATAGTTTTCAACATTCACGCCATGTATCCGTCTGTTAAATAAAATGATCTTATTATAAACAAAATTAGATTATGAAACCGTTAAAATCCATATTATAGATGTTTCTATGATAGAATATAGTCAAATAATTTATATAAACCCAATTTAACGGGAGACTTAATCAGTATGATTTCAATTCGAAAAGTCTTTTTCAACCTAAAAGTAGCCTTACTTGTTCTAGGCATAGGCATAACAGTGTTAAGCGTGCAGCTCTTTCATATTTCACAATACGGTGAGCGTTTAAGTGCCTTAAAAAATCAGCATTTGCTGATCGAAAAAATCATAAATACCGATTTGAGTGATCCAAAAATGGCATCGATATTGATTAACGGTGCCGTCTCTGAGATCGCCCTTTCCGTCAAACTCTCCGGTCAGGAAGCACTTTTAGATGCATTTGTCACATCCAATGAAGAACAGGCTTCTTTACTCCGTTCTTTGGAACTCTCTTCTGAGGCTTTTCGTGACAGTGCATTAATCTGGGGTGAATCTCTCGCTATATCACGTACTTCCGAAAACAGCAGAATGATGACTGCACGTTCAGCTTTTTTAGCCGATATTGACCGGATGATGGACTATCAGGTTCATATCATTAATCAATCCATTGCAACTGCTAAAACGACTGCAATATTATTATTTTTTACTTGTTTGCTTATGATCTTTTTTTATCGCTATCGCCTGAATCAAATCTATTCTGATCTTGATAAAGTATGCTCTATAGATATTGACGGTAGCAAGAAAGAGGCGAGTACACAAGAAGTTGACTTCATACTTAAACGACTCTTCCGACGATCTCGAAATACAATTAATCCGACCTTCACACACCCTTTAAGCGGACTTAATAATCTAATGGGGCTTGCCAGCCTTTTCAATACGAAAAAAACGGGTAAATCCGGGAATACCGTTTTTCTCGCGCTCTTTGAAATTGATCAATATGAATTAATTAACAGTACCCTCTCCAAAGAAGATATCGGAAATCTTTTTATAAAATTAGGTGAAATCATTTCTTTATATGAACAACCGTTGGATCTCATCGGCCATTTAGAAGATGACCGTCTGGTTTTCATTATGTCTCGCAGCAGCAAACAAACTGCCTTACAAGAGTGTGAAACTATTGTGCAATCTGTCGAAGAATCCAGTTTTAATGCTCAGCTTGGACCGATAAAAATTACGCTAAGTGCAGGTTTCATCCTTAAAACTCCTGCAAAATCAATCGAAGAAACAATAGAAGATGCGAGTAAATTAATCGAAAAAGCCAAAGAAGGGGGAGGCAATCGCGTCGCTCAGCTACGATAACTCTGCAAAACATTACGATTCTTCGTACCCTAAAATGTAACTTTTTCACCCATTATGGGTGAAAGCAATCCTATTATTGTTACTATTTTGGACAACAAATCACTCTTTCTGCTCTAAGAGAGTTCTATAATCCTTTTTAATCTTGGACAAGGAGTGGCGCGCTATAATCATCCACAGATTTTATCAACAAGGAAGGCGTATGAGTATTCCCATTTATACTTATGATGCGGTGATTGTCGGAGCTGGTTTAGCCGGATGTGCGGCAGCTCGCGAATTGCAAAAAGCCGGTAAAAAAGTTGCCGTCGTCACAAAATTACATCCATTGCGCAGTCACTCCGGTGCAGCTCAGGGTGGAATCAATGCGGCGTTCAGCGACGCAGACAGCGTTGAGCTGCATGAGTTTGACACCGTAAAAGGGTCGGACTATCTCGCCGATCAAGACGTTGTTCAGTTTATGTGTGAAAAAGCCCCTGAAACGATCCGTTGGATAGAGCGTATGGGTGCCGCATTTAGCCGTAATGAAGACGGAACAATTGCTCAGCGCCCATTCGGCGGTCAATCGTCACCGCGCGCCTGTTTTGCAAAAGACCGCACCGGACTTACCCTCCTACAAACCATTTATGAACAAGCGTTCCGTGAAGGTGTGGAATTTTGGGATGAGTGGTATGTCGCTGATCTTTTATACAATGACGGAAAAGTGTACGGTGTCAGCGCCTACAACATCCGTAACAGTGAAAAAGCAATTTTCAATGCGAAAGCCGTTATGTTTGCCACAGGCGGATATGCCCGTGCATTTAAAATCAATTCAAATGCTCATGCGAACACCGGTGACGGTCTTTCACTCGTAGCACGTCACGGTCTTCCTTTGGAAGATATGGAATTTGTTCAGTTCCATCCCTCAGGACTTTCCGGAAACGGTGTTTTAATCTCTGAAGCGGCCCGCGGTGAAGGTGGAAAACTCCTTAACTCACTCGGTGAGCGCTTTATGGAAAAATACGCACCGAATGCAATGGAACTCGCATCACGCGACGTTGTTGCCCGAGCAATTATCCAAGAAATTCGCGAAGGACGCGGTGTCGGCCCTCGTAAAGATGCCGTTTATATCGATCTTGTCCACCTCGGTAAAGATAAAATCATGGAACGCCTTCCTGAACTTCGCGATCTTGCGATCACATTCCTCGGACTTGATATGATCAAAGAACCGATTTTGATCTCAGCAACCGCTCACTACTCTATGGGTGGGATTCCGATGGATAAACACGGACATGTTCGCAAAAACAACTCTGAATTTGTCGAAGGGTTCTATGCAGCCGGTGAGTGTTCATGTTCATCTGTTCATGGAGCGAACCGTCTCGGTGCCAATTCAGTTCTTGAAGCACTGTTATTCGGACGATTTGTCGGAAAAACGATGGTTGATGAAGTAGACAGTATTACTCTTCATAAAGCAACGGAAGCCGACGCAAAACAAATGATCGATGAAATGAACTGGGTCCTTACCAACAACGGTCAAGAGTCTGTGTCTGTTTTGCGTAATGAGCTTCAACAATCTATGACCGATAATGCCGGTGTATTTAGAACGGCCGAGACATTGAGTGCCCAAATGGAAATTTTGAAAGATTTGCGTAATCGATACCAACATATCCGTATTGCCGACAAATCAAAAATTTTCAATACTGAACTCCAAGAAGCGATCGAATTCGGTCACATGCTTGATTATTCACTCTTTATCGTTGCGAGTGCATTGGATCGACAAGAGAGCCGTGGAGCTCACTTCCGTGAAGACTTCCCAACACGTGATGATGAAAAATTCTTGAAACACACGATGGCTTACATGGATGAAAACGGTAATGTCACGCTTGATTACATGGACGTGACCCTCGGTCGCCATGAACTCAAAGCACGATCATATTAAGGAAGAGACTATGGATACGATAAAATCGCAACAAGTAACGTTTAAAGTTTTCCGTTTCAACGAAGAGACCGATTACCTTCCTTACTATAATACTTATACTCTCGATGTAACCCATGAAGAGGTTGTCCTTGACATTCTCAACCGAATCAAATGGGATCATGACGGTAGTCTCTCTTACCGTCGCAGCTGCCGTCACGGTATCTGCGGTGTTTGTTCAATCAAAGTAAACGGTAAAGGTATTTTGGCCTGTAAATCACGTCTCTTTGATCTCGTCGATGTTTTTGGCAGCGAATTGGTTATTGAGCCGCTTAGCACTAAACGGGTCATCAAAGACTTGATCATTGATAAAAAAGATTTCTGGGACAAACATGCGGCAGTAAAAC
The DNA here is from genome assembly GCF_028712165.1 of Sulfuricurvum sp. Taxonomy (GTDB): domain Bacteria; phylum Campylobacterota; class Campylobacteria; order Campylobacterales; family Sulfurimonadaceae; genus Sulfuricurvum. The sequence goes on from NZ_JAQTQR010000011.1 coordinate 35,826, forward strand.
CGTACCTTGTCAGCGATATCGTTGAACATCCTGCGAGTGAACATCTTGTCAGCCCTCATGATGCTGAAAAACTTCTCGAAGCGGACTACTGCATTCAATGCGGTGCATGTCACTACTCATGCCCTGCCCTTGCAATCAATGAAGAGTTCATCGGGCCTGCGGCTTTCGCTGCGGCATACCGTTTCTCTGCCGATGTACGTGATGATGCTTCATTAGAGCGTCTACATATCGTCAACGGAGAGGCCCAAGGGGTTTGGGATTGTGTCAAGTGTATGGAGTGTGCCGAGGTTTGTCCTAAAGAGGTCAATCCAATCGAAAAAATCACCAAATTGCATAACATGGTATTTGAAGCCAACATTGCCAAAAACAATGTAGCAACGCGCCATGCCGTCGGTTTTGCCCATTCTATCGAAAAACACGGTTTACTCGATGAGGGTGAACTCGTCCGTTATTCTGAAGGGAATATCGGTGTCCTAAAACACGTTCCTGTCGCACTTAAAATGTTTGCCAAAGGTAAAATCGTATTGCCATGGAATATGCCAAAAGCCGATAAATTAGATGAGATCAAAAAATTAATCAAATCTTCATCAACAGTAAAGTTTTAGGGAGTACTCAATGGAAAAATTAAAATACGCACTTTTTACCGGTTGTACGGCAAAAGAGAGTACGCCCGAGCAGATGATGTCGACTTTGGCCGTTGCAAAAAAATTGGGAATCGAACTTGTAGAACTAACCGAAGCTTCATGCTGCGGAGCTTCACATCTACAAGATTACGATGACTTTTTATCTTTGGTTTTAAATGCGCGTAACATCGCATATGCTGAAAATCACGGTCTTACAATGGTTACCATCTGTAATACATGTCAGCTCAACACTGCTATGACCAAACACAGATTAGATCATAATGCAGAGCTAAAAGCAAAAGTAAATGCAAAGCTCGCAGAAGTTGGATTGGAGTACAAAGGTACATCACAAATTACCCACTTCTTATATGCCATTATCGACGATTTCGGTTTGGATAAAATCAAAGAGATGGTAACGACACCGCTCAGCCAATTCAATATTGCACCGTTCTATGGATGTCACAATATCCGTCCATCAGAACTTCAAAACGAGTCTCACAAAAGCCCTGAAAGCGCTTACAAACCAACGTCACTCGATGATCTCATCGTTGCGTGCGGCGGAGTAAACGTGGATTATGAAGAGAAAAACAAATGCTGTGGTTTCCATGCTGAACTTCAAGCACCTCGTACAGCTGCGATCCTAACGGGGAATGCTGTTGCCGGTGCGATGGATGCCAATGCCGACTGGATGGTCACTCCGTGTCCACTATGTCACCTTAAACTCGATACACAAACCCATCATGCCTCAATTGCTATCGGTCGTGAAGTCTCTCTTCCTGTACTTCATATGCAACAAATGGTTGGTTTGGCGCTTGGATGTACTCCGGCGGAGCTTGGACTAAACCACCACGTTACGAAAGTCGATTTCGTTTAATACACTTTGCGAGGAGAGTTTTTCTCCTCACTCACCTATATCTTCATTCCAAAGAATCGGATTTTCACGAATAAACTTTTTCATCATATCGATACATTTTTCATCATTTATTATATCGATTGTTACACCGCGCGATCGTAACAACTCTTCTTCACCAACAAAGTTTTCGTTTTCACCGACCACAACACGCGGAATTCCGTAAAGAGCAATTGCCCCAGAACACAGAGGACACGGTGAAAGTGTCGTATAAAGAGTACAGTTTTTATATATAGAAGCACTTAGCCGTCCTGCATTTTCCAGTGCATCCATCTCACCATGCAAAATAGTGCTCCCTTTTTGTATACGACGGTTGTGTCCTCTGCCTATTATCTTCCCTTCATATACCAACACCGATCCGATTGGAATTCCCCCCTCTTCCAACCCTTTTTCCGCTTCTATTATCGCTTCATGCATAAATGTGTCCATAAATCCCCTCTCATTTATTACATTATTCCTAAAAGTATATACGCCAATAGGATAAAATAGCGCATTGAAAGTTAAAACAATACTTTTTATTTACGTTGAACCCGTTTTAATACGGTTCACATTGTAGCATCGCTAAAATTCCTTCATTAAACAATCGTCACTAAGGGAAATATATGAGCGATTCTGTATGTATTATTTCTCACAACAATTCAGAACCAAGCCCTTTAGTCGAAGTAGAGTTTCAAATTACGGATAAGAGGTTTAAAATATATTTTAAAAGTGATGGAAACACCTTTCTTTTCGGAAATACAGAAGCCTTTTTAGCATGTGCTCTCTTACCGAGTATGAAAATGGGAGGAGGTCAAATACTCACTAAAGGCGAAGTAAGTCATAAATTTTTATCTTCATTATCCACGATACAGGATATTTATTCTACATGGCAGCCTTCTTTTAAACGAGCAGAAATTATAGCTATACCTACGCGTCCAAATACTCCATCATCCCAAAAAAGAGTCGGTGCATTTTTCACCGGCGGTGTCGATTCTTTTTATACTTTCCTCAAACATCATGATGAGATTACAGACCTGATCTTTGCGCATGGTTTGGATATAAAACTCAAAGATACCGTTCTAAGAGAAAAAGTTTCTAAAAAAATCCATGAGATTGCTTCAGAATTTGGTAAAAATGTCATTGAAATAGAAACCAATGCCCTCGAACTCTTTGATTACTATGTTAATTGGGGTAAACTCGGACATGGAGCTGCCCTTGCAGCAATAGGCCATCTTCTCTCTTCCTCTTTTCATCGCATCTATATCCCTTCGAGCTATACATACTCACATTTATTCCCTTGGGGATCACACCCAATTTTAGATCCTTTATGGAGCTCGGAAACTCTTGAGTTTATTCATGACGGATGTGAAGCGACGCGAGTGGAAAAAGTCGCTCTTTTATCAAAATATGACATTGCGTTACAGAGTCTGCGTGTCTGTTGGACGAATCCGGATAGTGTTTATAACTGCGGAAAATGCGAAAAATGTATTCGAACAATGATCAATCTAAAAATAAATAACGCGCTGAGCCGATGCACGACATTTACGGAAGAGTTGGATATTAAGCAAGTTAGAAAAATAGTTGCAAATACGGAAGGAACACGTGCTTTCATCCAGGAGAATCTGGATGCGCTTGAAAAAAGCAATGATGATGAAAAACTGCGAAAGGCGCTTATTTACGTTTTAAACAAACCGGAAATGCCCCATCTAAAACAGTTTAGACGGAAGATAAAAAAACACATCAAAGAAATTTGGAAACGCATTTTTTAATTATTGTTTCGGTCGGAATGCCTTGATAACCTCTTCATTACACTCCAAGTACGGTCCTTCGATCAAATCAATGCAATACGGTACAGCCGGAAATACGGCATCCAAACACTCACGAATTGATTTCGGTTTACCCGGAAGATTAATGATAAGGCTTTTGCCGCGAATCCCCGCGGTCTGACGCGATAAAATCGCCGTAGGCACGTATTTGAGGCTCACTTGACGCATCAGCTCACCGAACCCCGGCATCATCTTCTCACAGACGTTTTCCGTTGCTTCAGGGGTTACATCCCGCAACGCTGGACCTGTACCGCCGGTAGTAACCACTAGACAACACCCCTCACGGTCACACAGCTCTATCATCGTCGCTTCAATCGTACTTTGAACATCTGGGATACAACGGTACACGATCTCATGTTCCGATTTTAGATAATCTTTCATCGTATCCTGTATCGCTACACCGGAAATATCTTCATAAATCCCTGCACTGGCACGGTCTGAGGCAGTAATAACACCTATTTTGATCATTAACAATTCTCCTGTAAAAAATGGTTGGCTCTTTTGATTGAGGTGACAGTGGCATAGGGGAGAAAAAACTCCCGTGCCCCTGCGACGTCGATCACCTGATCATCAACTCCCAAATAGACCTCAATCACTATCCCCTTGTTCCGAAGGGTTTGCATAAGTGTATCCGTCCACTCAAAATAAAGCAGCTCTTGCAACTCATCACTATTGTTCTCTCCCAATGAAATCGGAGCCACAGGGGACGGGGCAAAACAGCTTGTTAAAAAACTCTCCAAATAACGCTCGGAATCTTTAAAATATCCACTCATCTGCAAACGGCGAAACGACTCTTTTTTGGTTTGAAAAAAAGCGGGAGAAAAAAGCTGAAGGGTGTCGATACGGTGCGTAGCCTGAGCCGCATAGAGGGCAGCTTTTATTGCACCATAGCTAAATCCGGCAACCGTGAATTCACTCTGTTTTAGATAGTTGTGAAAAAATACCTGATCATCAGAGAGGGCAAACCCGCTATAAAATCTCATTCATTGTTGCTTTTGCTAGAGTTTTGGATATTTGCTCATACTCATCCAAGATGGCTTCAAATTTGGAAACAATCTTTTCGTGCCGTTCCAATAGAATACTCATCTCGCTATAGAGGCGATCTGTCAGTTTTGTTTCATCTTCAGTCTTTGGAAGAACGCTACTTCCCATACCGTACTCATACACCATTGAATGCACCAAATCTTTGGCTACGGCAAGATCATGCGAAGCGTTGCTCGCATGTTCTCCGAAACGCAGATGCGATGCTGCAATTCCTGCAAGATGCACTCGTATATGCGCCTCTATTTCATGGCACAGTTGCGGTTCTGCCGTAGGCGGTGTAATCGCATCGTTGGTGAGGGTGATCTTTTCATACGGAAGGTCAAACCATGTAGCGGCAAATACTTTTCCGGCCTGATAACGGACCTGATAACGTCGCTGTTCATCGCTCAGCATTGCTATTTTTTTCTTCCCGAACATCACTTTGTCTTTAACTGCCAAGAAGTGTTCAATTTTTACCTGAATCTCATTTTGGCGCATACATAACAATGCCGCTTCGTTCACCAATGCCGCCAGTGAAGCCCCATTAAAACCGACCGTCATTTTTGCTACTTCATTGATAGAAAGCTCATGAGGAATTGTTCGAAGATATTTATTCAAAATTGCTTCGCGCTCGGTTGCGGTAGGAAGTTCTACAAAAATACGGCGATCAAAACGTCCTGCACGAAGCAACGCCGCATCCATGACATCGATATTATTGGTCGCCGCAATAACGACGATACCGCTGGTATCTTCAAATCCATCCATTTCGGTCAGGAGCTGATTAAGTGTTCCTTCCCGTTCATCGTTGCGTTCGCCGCCGCGCTTTTTTCCGACGGCATCGATCTCATCGATAAAAATAATAGCCGGAGCATTTTTCTTGGCGGCATTAAAAAGTTCGCTCACCCGTTTTGCCCCCATACCGACATAAATCTGAACGAACGAAGCACCGCTTTGATAAAAAAACGGTACGTCTGCTTCGGCAGCTACCGCTTTGGCAATCATCGTCTTTCCGACACCCGGAGGTCCAACAAGTAAGACGCCGCGGGGCATACGTGCACCGAAACTGTAATAACGTTTCGGATTACGTAAAAAGTCGATAATCTCTTCGAGTTCTTCTTTGACATCGCCGATACCGCCGATATCACTGAATCGTACTGTCGATTTAACCGGAGTGACATTGGTTGAGGGTACTTCAGCCTCAGTAGGCGCTTTTACAACTGGAGATTCTATCGGGGTATCATCTTCAAAACCGAGTTTACTTTTCCATGCCCAATATCCTGCTCCGCCGATGAGTGCAAAAAAGAGAAAAAACCATCCCCATCCATTTCCACCTTTAGGTTCAATAACAAGATGGGAGGTAAGAGAAGCAGGCAACTGTGATGAAGCAATCTTAACAACTCCGTTCTCTTTTGTCGCAAAGTAGGTAAAATCGCCGTCACTAAACGCTTTTTCAATCTGGTTATTTTCGATCAGTTTGGTAGCCTGATCGAGAGTCACTGCATTTCCGCTGTCACGTAATAATGCAAAAAGCAGTAAAAGGATAACTATTGCACCTGATGCGGCAAGGATGAGCTGATTACGATTAAAATTTGGCCATGTTATATTCATCGAGCACCTCATATGTATCCAGTTTGATCCAGTCGCCACTGAGATCTTCACTGCTTTCGATTATTACTTTATTAAAGAATTGATCATATCCGACATTTTTACCCGATTCGCTTGTCTCAACCAATACGTCCAAAGGTGTAGAGCTCATCGTATTACGAAACGAACGATTATTGGATTCAATCAAATGCGTGAGCTCACTCATTCTCTTTGCCGAAACTGTTCCGTTCACTTCAGGTTTCATTGTAGCACTTGGAGTTCCATCACGTTTGGAATAGGTGAACGGATGGATATGGGTAAGATGAAGCTCACGGATATTTCGCATCGCTTCTTCCCAAATCAACTCACTCTCTCCGGGATGTCCGACAATAAAATCGGTTCCGAGCGCAAATCCTTTGGCATTCAGTATACCGAATAATTCTACATCGTTGGCAAATCGGTTACGACGGTTCATAAGTCGAAGCATTGAATCCGAACTGTGCTGAATCGCGATGTGTAGATGCCGTTCCAACCACGGTTCATCCAATATTTCACGGAATGACTCATTAATTTGTATCGGTTCGAGCGATCCGACGCGGATGCGGCGGACGCCACGGATTAACGACATTTTTTTCATCAGTTCGGCAATATTACGTCCTTCCCCCTGCCCGTAACTCCCGACATTGGTTCCGGTCAGGACAAATTCGCCAAAGCCGTTGCTCGCTAGTCGTGAAACCTGCTCCAAAATTTTTGATTCGTCCATACTTCGCGCATCACCGCGTACATAAGGGATGATGCAATAACTGCAGCGGAAATTGCACCCCTCTTGGATTTTAATAAAAGCGCGCGATTTTCCGACGAACTCATCCACGATCGCATCGTCAATATAGTTTAAATCTCCAATCTCATAAAAACGGCTCTCACTGGATAAGAGGGTATTAATTTTCATCTTTTCAGAAGGTCCGAAAACCCCCTGCACTTTTCCGGTACCAAAGAGACTTTCCCCTTTTGTATGAGCACCACAACCTGTCAAAAAGAGTTTTTTACCTTGCTTGTCAATCTGGTTGATATAGCCGCGGACACTGACATCCGCACCATTGGTTACCGTACACGAGTTAACAACAACAATATCGGCTTGACTCTCATCTTCCGTCACTTCATAGTCACTCAAAGCGCTCATCATGACCTGTGAATCAAATAGATTCGTTCGACAGCCAAAGGTTTTAAAATAGACTTTTTGTTTCATAATTCTTCAATCGGCATAGGGGATGTAGAGGTGGCTTTAGAGGTATAAATCATTTGTGTAGGGTAGGCAATCGTAATATCATCCTCTTTATTATAGGCATCTACTATCTCAGCTGAGATTGTACTGCGCAATGTCAAAGTAGCATACGCATTGGTCAAATACCACGAACTCACTTTCATCCCGTTCGGCTCAATAAAGGTAAACACACGAGGTTCGACATTCGTATTTTTCAAGCTGTAACGATCACGAAGTTTATTGAGCTGTTTACGGGTAATATCGGTATACCCTTTTGAATACTTACGGCAAATTTCTTTGGCAAGATGAGACGCTTTTTTATGGTTTGAATCAAAGGTAATGACAATATCAATTCCGTCCCAAACCGTTTTGAGAGAACCATGTGTGTAGTTCGCGATTAAAGAAGTAAAAATATAGTTGTTCGGAACAAAAATAATACGTCCGCCCCGACGGTTATGCATTACAGTGGTCAACGTAATATCTTCCAATAAGGTTATCCGTTGCAGTGAAACGTCTAATACGTCTCCCAAATAAATCATTCCATCTTTTTCTACACGGATACGATCTCCGACGTGAATCGAACCTCCGACAACGATAACAAGCCATCCCAAAGCTGACATAAACCAGTCACGCATCGCGATTGCAAGACCGGCAGAAGCAAATCCGAGAACCGTTGCCAAATAGCCTACATTATCAATATAGCTAAACATCAGAATCAGAATGATCAAAGTGACATTCACAAATGTTAATATTTTGTTTGCGGTATAAAAACGTTCATTATCCACAATGTAGCGTTTGATCACCCGTTTGAGTAAAAATGACAAAAAGAATAAAGTCAGAATAACCAACCCTATATTGAGCAATTTATAAAGCTGATCTTTGATCTCTTTGTTGATTTTAGCTTCGGTCGATTCAATCCGCTTTTCATAGACGTCGGCTGTAGAGATCAATGTGTCCAAAGCGAGTTTGAACTTCTCGACCTGAAGAAGCGTCGCTTCCAGTTCTACTTCATAATCGCCTTTCGGATTGAGACGAATCAAATCTTTATAGACGGCGACCTGACGTTCCAACAGCGAAATGAGTTCTTGTAATTCATCTTCTCGAAGAACATAATCATGATATTGACTGTTAAGGCGTTTGACATAAGAGACACCGGTTACGATTTCAAACGGGTTGGTAATTGTAGGAAGGGTTCCGGCTTCATCCGGTTTAAGCAATGAAACGAAAGGAGAAGTCCCCTGCGCTTTCAGCAGTTCTACCTGATCCGTCAGAATTTTTTCTTTCGCTTGAAGTGCTTCAGATTCCAGCTTACGTTCAACACTCGGATTATAATCTTGGAGCTGATCAAGTCTGGACTTTACCTCACGAAGACTTTTTCGTGCTTCTTGGTATGCCATGAATGAGTTATAGCTTTTGATCCAAATACTGCTGTCACGCGAAAGTTCTTTTTTGATTTTGGAAAGCTCGTTTTGCGCATTTTGGAGCTCAGCAGCTTTTGCCGATTCGTCAAGCTTAGCTTGAAGTGCCTTTTCCTCTTTTTGTTGTAATTGCTCTTGTTTTGTTAGCGCATCAAGCGTTGTCGTAAAAGTAAAAAATACCAGTAAAAAAGTGACTAGAATTTTCATCTGCTCAGATTCACACTCTGAAAGGTTGAAAGAACTTTTTTAACCGCAGCAGGCTCGATTGCATCGGTGATTTCTACCGCTCCAATCCCACGCGGAAGAATAAACGTAATGGCACTGTCCGCACTTTTTTTATCCAAGAAAAAAGCTTGATAAAATTTTTCGACATCGGATATATCATACGTGAGCGGCAGAGCGTATTTTGATAAAAGCTGTTTAACCCGCAACGCTTCTTCAGGCTTCATCAATCCGGCTTCACACGCCAAGTCATTTGCCATTACCATACCGATTGCGACGCTCTCGCCGTGCAAATAGGTTTCATATTTTGTTTCATTTTCGATTACGTGACCGAATGTATGTCCATAATTCAAAGCTGCACGGAGGCCCTGCTCTTTTTCATCTTCTTCGACAACACCGGCTTTTGTTTCAACCGCTTTAGCGATTGCATATTGGAGATTATCCCCTTCACGCAGATCGTTCTTTTCTAGCCACTCGAAAAACGGTGCATTAAAGGTCACTGCCATTTTGACGATTTCAGCAACTCCTGCTCCGAATTCACGCGCAGGAAGAGTCGTTAAAAAACTAGGGTCAATGTAGACGGCACGGGGTTGGTGAAATGCTCCGATCAGATTTTTTCCGAAACGGTTGTTTATCCCTGTTTTTCCTCCGACACTTGCATCGACTTGACTTAATAATGTCGTCGGAATTTGTATGAAGTCGATGCCGCGATTATACAAGCTGGCACTGAAACCGCCCATATCTCCGATCACTCCTCCGCCAAATGCGATTAAAAGCGATTTTCGATTCAGACGGTGATCAAACATTCGCTCCAAAACGGATTCAATGCTCTCCCAATTCTTGTACTGCTCTCCGTCAGGAATCGTAATAATATAAATTTCTTTTGCACTAAGTCGTGACAAAAGAGTTTGCAAGTGCAGTCCGGCTACTTTCGGATTGGTTAGAATCGCAACTTTGCCCTCATGCTTTATTTCGGGCAAAGATCCGATATGAATAGAGTAAGAGTCATCAATAACACGTTTGAGGTTGATAGAAATCGTCATAAAAAAGCCTGATGATTAAGTTGCAAGTAATTGAATCAATAATACAGGAATGTGACTTAAAAGCCTCTGTGACCGTTATATTTGTGTTGGGATAAAAAGCTGATGGTAATGTCCCAATTTACAATAAAGGACCTCCGGATCGGTTGAGAAGAATACATGAATCGGGTTCATAAACATTTTAGAGGTAAACGGTAAAACATGGAGAAAGTTTTCTCTCTCCCGCAACTCTCTAATCGGATTGCTTTCTTGTTGAGAAACATGAATCGATTTGGAAAAAATAGCTGAAAGGTTATTAAAATGTTCAATAACTTCATGCTTATGAGATCCCTCTTCGTTAATATAATCTATCAATTCCAGATTAAATCCGAATTGCGAAGAGACGTCAAAAATCGTCGTTGAAATATTTTCTATATGCCCCTCGTCACTTAAAATAACAACACTCTCTTTCAATGAGGAGAAAGATCGTTCAGCAAGTTTCAATACCGGCACATTTGCAGCATAGAGCTTTTTGCGGATTGAGGAAGAGGCAAAAGCCCTATGAGAAACCAAAAACAAACCGATGTGATATTTTTTTATATCATTAAAAATCATCTCTTCATCCGGTTTTCCGTCGTAACAAATATCAATAGTCATATTATCTTGGGCAGAAGCTTTCAGCATTCGCAATACATCAATATCACCCGGATTAATAACTTTGACGATAAGAGGCTGTCGCAGCTTTTTTTGGATAAAAACACTGCGTCGAACCAATGCCATAATCGATGAAGATTTTTCAATACTCATATCAATATAAAGATAAAGCTTAGATCCAAACGGTGCAGGAAACTGTCCAAGTTCCCGTTTAATCGCTCGATAAATTGATCTTAATACCGAAGGTTCTCCGACCAACACCAGCGTATCATTAGGCTGAATCATTTTATTATCACTGGGGATGATTAACTGCCTATTACGATAAATAGCAGCAATTTTCCAATTTTTTTGCTCTATAGAGCCGATATGACGATATACAAATGAGCTTCCGAAAGGGACGATAACTTCCATAATTTCCCCGGAACCCAGTCCGATATTTTTAGCTAAAACAGGGATGTTAGGGAGATAGTCAATCAAATTTGCAGCAATGAGTTCTTGCATATTCACCCATTCGATATCGTCCTCTGGACTCGCCGCATTCCACAAATCCAATGCAATGATACGAATGGAGGGTTTATACATTCGTATATTTTTAATCGTATGTTCTAAATCGTTCGCATTTTCCATTACTAATACGACTTGCCAAAAATCCATTTTCAACAAATTGGAAATTTTGTAAAAGCTGGTGGTATCAAATTGAAAA
>NZ_JAQTQR010000012.1 GCF_028712165.1 Sulfuricurvum sp.
TAGTCGATTGTGATACCGATGCAGGAGCTTTTGAAACTTCTGGGAAGTAACGGAGAATAAGTTTTGACATAATTTTTGTCATATATACCATAGTTGTTAAGAATAGGAAAACGGTTCCCATTCCTAACAACATGATTTTTATGCTTTCAAAAAACATATGAAATCCTTCTGTTTTGGAATTAAATAATTTTATCTAACTTTACTACAGCATAGGCTGAAGGGTCTTTATTTTAATGGAAACCCAATACTATGAACTGAAAGTACCATACTGCAAGAGAGGCAAAATAGCCTACTAAAACCGTCCAAGCCATCTTAATATGTGATGAAAAAGTATAAATACCGGACATTTTCCCCATGACACCAACCCCGGCAGCACTACCGAAACTGATCAAAGATCCTCCGATACCGGCAGTCATCGTGACCAACATCCATTGCGCATGTTCAATATTAGGATTGGCTTTTAAAACCGCAGACATCACCGGAACATTATCGACAATAGCAGAGAGAAAGCCGACACCGATATTGACGATGGTCGGATCAAACATTTCATACAATTGAGCCGCAAATGCTAAGAAACCGGTAAAGTGCAGAGCCCCAACCGCAGCTAGGATACCGAAGAAAAAGAGAAGAGTGTTATTTTCGACTTTACTCATTGCATCATATATACTGACATCCACATTGTGCTTTTTTTTGAGGAAATACATGTACAGCTGCAAAATTGCCAAACCAAAAAGCATTCCCCACATCGGAGGCAATTGAATAACCTGTTTACCTATTACGGCCAACGCGATGGTCAATGCGCCAAAGGCAATAATAACTTTCCCTCCTTTGAGAATTTCGATTTTCTCTGCTGCTTCAGGATTACCTCCATCATTTGGATTGAAATTCGGAACATATCGTACAAGCAGTGCTGCTGTAATGAGCCACCCGATAAAAGCAGCCGGAAAAAGATAGAGGAAATCAACAAATGCGCCTTTCTCTCCTGCCCAAACCATCAACGTTGTGATGTCTCCAAAAGGGCTCCAAGCACCTCCGGCATTTGCAGCAACTACTACATTGATCGCACTCGGGACTAAAAATTCTTTGGTTTTATTATCAATTGTCAGCAATACAGTCGAAAGAATTAATGCAGTTGTGAGATTATCTGCAACGGGTGAGATAAAAAATGCCAAAGCACCGGTAATCCAAAAAAGTTCACGATAGCTGTATCCTTTTGCAATCAGCTTTGCACGTAAAGCACTAAAAACACCTCTTTCGATCAATGCCTCGATATAGGTCATTGCAACAAACAAGAAAAAGAAAATTTCAGAAATTTCTAAAATCATATGATCAACTTCATGTTCAAACGGAGTCAAATCAGCTCCTACACTGACATAATATAGCCCGATCATAACGAACATAAGTGTTCCGATAAACAGTGCCGGTTTGGCTTTATCGATATGGTATTTTTCTTCTGCAGCAATAAAATAGTATCCTACGATGAAAATAGCGAGTAGTAACCATCCGAATGGGTGATTTACTAGATTGATTGTCTCTGCTTCTACAACTGGTATAGTCATATTTCAGTCCCTTTTTATTCTAAAATCGGAATTAATTTACCAAGGGCTCATTAATTTTTAATCCGGCAAGTGTACCGTAAAAGTAACCCTTAAGCAACTCAGGCGTAGCATTTCGCAATTAAACCTATATATCGAATTAAGGATATCCTACGCATACTCGAGAAATTAAATTAATTTTATTTAGCTTTATCACATTGATTATTATCGGAGCTCTTCTGCTTTCGCTTCCATTCGCTCATAACGGTGAATTGAGATTTATGGACGCCTTGTTTACCTCTACATCAGCAGTTTGTGTAACCGGGCTTATTGTCAAAGACACTCCTGTTGATTTTACCTCTTTCGGTCATTTAGTCATTCTTCTTTTGATACAAATCGGCGGTTTGGGATATATGACAGCAGTCACATTTATGGCTGTCATGCGTCGACAAAAAATCGGCCATCGAGACCGTCTCATCTTGCAAGAATCACTCAATTATCCCGGTATGGATGGATTGGTGCGGTTTTTGAAAATCGTCTTTTCAACTATTTTTACGATCGAAGTTATCGGTATGATTATATTGACGCTCCGTTTTTGGGTAGATATGCCGTTGCCTCGTGCCGTATGGTTTGGAATATTTCATGCTGTTTCCGCTTTTAATAATGCAGGATTCTCTCTCTTTAGTGATAATTTAATGCGCTATCGTGGTGATTTTGTTATTAACATTACTATTCCGGTATTAATCATTCTAGGTGGATTAGGGTATTTGGTTCTTCTCGAACTTTACCATTATCATCGTGGACGTGTTTTGAGGCTTTCGACACATACGAAATTAGTTTTAATTATGACAGTTTTAATGACTGTTTTAGGGATGGCCATACTTCTATCTATTGAGTGGTATAACCCAAATACATTTGGCCCAATGAGTGTTTATCAAAAGATTCTAGCAGCATGGTTCGCCTCAGTGAACTATCGCACAGCCGGTTTTAATACCATAGATTTTTCCACACTGACTGATTCTAATCTCTTTTTCGGCACATTTTTTATGATGACCGGGGGTAGTCCTGGAGGGACCGCCGGCGGTATTAAAACAACGGCAGTTGCATTGGCACTCATCGGTGTATGGTATACGATGCGTGGTGATACCCGCTCACATATCTTTCGACGTTCTATTTCGCCGTATCAAATTAACAAAGCGTATGCCATCATCTTTGTAGCATCCATTTATGTCGTAATATCCACCATTATCTTGAGCGAAGTGGAACGCTTGCCATTTTTACGTATTTTATTTGAAGTCACATCGGCATTCGGAACGGTAGGCGTCTCAACCGGTAATGGCGGAGTACTAAGTTATTGTGCCCTCTTCAGTGACTGGGGGAAATTTAATATTATTATATTGATGTTAATGGGGCGTGTCGGAGTCTTTGCCTTTACAATCGTCATTGTCGGGAAAGCGGCGGAGAGCCGTATTAAATATGCAGAAGGAAAGGTAATTATTTAACATGAATACATATGCTGTTTTAGGTTTGGGAAAATTTGGATTCCACGTTGCAAAAGGCTTAGCACAGCAAGGGGTCAATGTCATTGCTGTGGACTTGGATGAAGATCAGGTTCGTGATATTAATGAATTTGTACAAGATGCTATTATTCTCGATTCAACTGACATGCGGGCATTACGTGAAGCGGGAATCGGCAATGTTGATGTTGCAGTAGTCAGTATCGGAGAAAACATAGAAGCGAGTATTCTCACTGTCATGGCACTTAAAGAACTGGGTGTTGAGACAGTTATTGCTAAGGCAATTACTACCGTGCATGGTCAGATTCTGTCCAAGCTCGGTGCGGCTAAAGTGATCTATCCGGAAATGGAGTCGGCAAAAAAGATTGTTAAAAAGATGGTTGCAAATATGCATTATGAGACGATCGACCTCTCTATCACAATGAAAATAGCCAAACTCACTGTCCCTTCTTTTTGGGTAGGTATCTCAATTCTCTCTCCGATTTTTGAAAATGAATTTGAGGTAAAGCCGATCGCCTATAAACATCAAGGTATATGGTACACCTCATTTGAAAATGACGATATCTTGGAAAAAGGGGATATTCTCCTCGTTTTAGGCAATGGTTCGCACATTGAAGCTCTGAGCAAAAAAGTGTGACACCGTTTTATGTAAAATATGTCACCTCAATGTCGTTCGCCGGCATTGGTTTAGCATAAAAATATCCTTGAATATTTTTGCATCCGTTTTGTACCAAAAAATCTTTCTGCTCAGCTGTTTCAACACCTTCCGCAATTACATTTAGCTTCATACTTTGAGCCAAAGCAATAATGGCTCTAACGATACTTGCATCTTCTTCATCAGTCGGTAAACCATCAATAAAAGTTTTATCTATTTTAAGCTTATCAATAGGAAGACGTTTTAAATACGAAAGAGAAGAGTATCCTGTCCCGAAATCATCAATGGCTAATTTAATGCCCTTTTGACTGATCTGATTTAAACTAGTTATAGCCTTTTCAGGGTTATCCATAATTTGACTTTCTGTAATTTCCAGTTCAAGCCATTCTGTTTTAAAATTTAGTTCGGAACATAGATCATTTAAAATTAAAATAAAGTCTTCTTGCCGTAGTTGTTTAACCGAAAGATTGATGGCTAAAATTCCTGGATTAAAGCCCATTTCATACCACTGTACAACTTGATTCATGGCAGTTCTCATAACCCATCTATCCAAAAAGACAATAAGTCCGGTCTCTTCTGCAAAAGGTATAAATGCAGAAGGAGGAACTAACCCTAATTTTGGATGATTCCATCGCACCAGTGCTTCCATACCTATTAAACGATCATGCTGTCCATCCATTTGTGGCTGGTAATGAACGATAAATTCTTCATGTAAAAGTGCTTGACGAATGCTTGTTTCCAAAGAGACCCGTTCAAATGCAAGTTTTGTCATTTCCTCAGTATAAAATTCATAGTGATTTCTATTTTGTTTCGCTTTATACATTGCCGCATCAGCATTACGTAACAATTCGATAGGTGTATTTCCATCATTAGGGTAAACACTAATTCCTATACTGCCGCTGATATACAGTTCATGTTCGTCGATATGAATTGATTTTCCCAATATACCAAGCAATTTTAATGCAACATTGCTTGCATCATCCGGCGTATTGATAGAAGGCAGCAATAAACAAAACTCATCACCGCCCAGTCGGGACAGATAATCGGCAACTCCCATTTCTTCCACTATATTTTTTGTCACGGAAAGTAAAACTTTATCGCCGATAATATGGCCTAAAGAATCATTTATTTCTTTGAAATGATCCAAATCCAAAAATAAAATTGCGACTTGAGATGAAGAACCTTTTGCAAGTTTTATTGCCAAATCAAAACGTTCTAATAACAATTGCCGATTGGAAAGTCCTGTTAGTTCATCATGCTGAGAATTAAACAGCAGGTTTTCCTCTACTCCTTTACGTGTTTGTATTTCTTCATACAGCTGTAATGTCGTTTGTTCAAGTTTTTTATGCTGGGTAAAAATACGCATTCCAAGACTCGTTGTCATACCTATAACCAAGAAAAAATAAGCAAATCCGGGAATATAAACAAAATTTATTTTATGTGTATCAATAAGATGCCCCATCCATGCAGTAAAAAATACACTGACTAAAAAAACTCCTAATAAAACACTTTCAAATTTATTCTTTTTAAAATGATGTTTTGCGCACCAACCACCCCATACTAAAATACTTATATAGAGTATACGCAGGAAAATCATAAATGGATTTATGGTACCAAAATAGGTTGTAATTTTTTCACCCCAAGGAGATAAAAAAGTTGAGGATGTCGTAATAGTTTCAAATCGCAAACTATATAATGAATTTGCATTTTCAATAGTAGCCACAACGGAGGTTAATAACAAAAAAATGGCAAATGATTTATTTATTTTGATCCCGGTATATTCGGAAAGAAAAAAATAAAGAAGAGTAACAAATCCAATACCGGCAAATAATTGCCATTTCAACGCATATACAGCATCTTCAAATGAACTTGCACCATAGTAATCACCGCAATACAATTGAAATAAGGCTGCAAAAAAACTTAAACATGAAAAATATAAATACAGTTTTTTATCACTTCCGTAGAGTGAAAAATAAAAAAAATGAAATGCAATAAAAAAAGTGATTCCGGAAGTAATATAAAATGAATGAATTATCGAAAACATTGTTTTCCGAACCATGCTTGCAAATTATAAGTAAAACTTCTATCATTCTATCATAACAATTTTATTTTGGATGAGTTTCCTTATTGTATTAGTCAAGTATTAAGGTACTGCAAAAAGGTGTTCATTAGCCTCTTTCTGCTAAAATTTCGAAAAAGATTTAGGAAAGAATACTTATGCTCCGTTTTGCCCCAAGCCCGACAGGAGATATGCACATTGGCAATCTCCGAGTCGCACTCTTTAACTATATTTCATCCATACAACGGGATGAGCCACTTTTAATTCGTATTGAAGATACCGATCAAGAACGCAATATCCCCGGTAAAGAAAAAGAAATTTTCGAGATATTGGCTCTTTTCGGCATTACGCATCAGGAAGAACAACTCCAAAGCAACAATCTCCGATTTCATCGCGCAATGGCAATTCAACTTCTCCAAGACAAAAAAGCGTTTAACTGTTTTTGCACGACCGATACACTTGATGCTAAACGCGAAGCGGCAAAAGAGGGAAAAATTGCCTATCGCTATGACGGAACATGCGAACATCTATCTGCTGAAGAGGTCATAGACAACGAACTTCCTTTTACAATCCGTCTTAAAAAACCGGAACATTCCATTACAGTTACCGATTTGATAAAAGGGGAAAGTACCTTTGCTCCGGATGATATTGACAGCTTTATTTTGATGCGTGCCGACAAATACCCAACTTACAATTTTGCCTGTGCTGTCGATGATATGCTCGCCGACATTTCACTAATTATCCGAGGAGAAGATCATTTAAGCAACACGCCAAAACAAATTGCAATTCATGAAGCACTCGGTTATACCAAAAAAGTCGAATACGCCCATCTTCCGATCATTCTCGGTAATGAGGGGAAAAAAATGTCGAAACGTGATGATGCATCGAGCGTCAAATGGCTGCTCGAAGAGGGCTATTTACCCGAAGCAATCAGCAACTATCTCATCTTGATGGGAAATAAAACTCCGGTTGAAATCTTTAGTGTTAAAGAGGCGATCAAATGGTTTGATCTTAAAACCATTTCCAAAGCCCCTGCCCGTTTTGATATTGACAAACTAAAATTCATCAATCGTGAACATCTAAAAGGGCTTGATCCGAAAGAGCTTTCACGTTATGTCGGATTTGCCGATGAAGAGATCGGAAATCTTGCCAAGCTCTTTTTAGAAGAAGCAAGTACCCTCAAAGAACTTCGTGCAAAAATCAGTGCTATTTTCGCACCTAAAATTGTTCCGGAAGAATATAAAGAGGGCTTTGATATTTTACGAGCTCTAACACAAAAGGCGCCTCATTTCGATGATTACGAATCGTATAAAGCCTATTTAATTGAACATAGCGGACTAAAAGGAAAAAGCCTCTTTAAGCCTCTGAGAATTCTTATCGGTGGTGCGGAACACGGTCCTGAAATGGCAGACTTATACACTCATATCAAAAATTATCTCAAAGAGGTAGTCAAATGATGGGAGGGATCATTACTGGTTTGGGAGGAATCGTTCATTCTCTCATTACAGTCTATATCTGGGTTTTGATTATCGGTGCCCTCCTCTCATGGGTACGCCCTGATCCGTATAATCCCATCGTTCAAATAATCTATCGCTTGACAGAGCCTGCGTATCGGCTTGTTCGAAGAGTTATGCCGACTGTTTTTAACGGTCTCGATCTTGCGCCACTAATTTTGGTCATTTTGCTCCAAGTATTGGATGTTTTATTGGTCAACATTATCAATGCTCTAGTCTTATCGTAATGCGTTACTTTATTTTATTACTCTGCCTCGTCACGGGGGTCTGGGGTTTTACCCTAGATGAAATCAATGATAAGCCGGCTTCACGTCAAAAAAATTTTATGATTTGGCAATTTTTACATCAGGATATAAATGCTTCAGAAGCTTCGGAAGCGTTTTATCAGGTTGACAATGTAAACGAGCGATTTTTATTCGATTATGCTGCGAAAACAGATGAAGAGGAAATAAAATATACTGCTTCGTGCCTTCGGGAACAAGCGTGTAATTTGCCGCTGATTGAACAGGACGATTGTCTAATGCTTGCCCTTACCCCTGCTAAAGCGGCTGCACTCACATCTCAAGAACGCGAAAGTATTGCAGCTCGTCTCAACAACCGGTTTGGAAATATCGAATGGCTAAGAGCAATGAATCAAGAAAGTTTATACACGTCGACAGATAATCTGATCAATGAAACCATTGTATTTAGGCTAGCAGGGGCTACATATCGTCATGAACGGTTTAATCATCCTCTTTCACCTGAAGTATTAGAAGCCCTGACACAAAATACAGCATTTAGTCAAATCGTCTTTCTAACCGTTACGGACCCTGCGATGGATCAACTGCAACAATCACTCACAAATGTTTCTGTAGGCAATTTCACTCCTCAGACCCATTTTTTTCTGGCTATGAATGCGGTTAAATACGGTAAACTCGAAAATGCCGTTGAGCACTTAAAAGAGGCCAAAGGGCATTTTTCTTCTCCGATCGACCGAGATAAAATCGTATTTTGGCTCTATGAAATCACCAAAGATCAAAATTATCTTACCGAGCTCTCTAACAGTCTTGATATAAACATGTATGTTCTATATGCCAGAGAAATACTCCAATTACCGACGGAAAATTATTTTATAACCCTTCCGACAACTCAACGCACCGACAGTATGAACGGTATAGACCCATTCCAGTGGCGGCTTTTTGCAGAAGAGCTTAAAGCCTCAACTCCCGATACTATAGTGAATCTCATCGACCGCTGTGACGGAGAAGATTCTGTCGGTGTACAAGGATACGTCTTAGAGCGAACCTATGAGCCTTATATCCACAATTTTACAATGCCGTACGATCAATATATGAATACTATAAGTTCAGATGAAAAAGCACTGATATACGCGTTAATGCGTCAGGAAACCCGTTTTATACCCGGATTAATATCACGTTCTTTTGCCCTTGGACTTATGCAAATCATGCCTTTTAATGTTGATTCCATCAGTAAGGTCCTACCGTTAAAACCGACTAATTATTTTGACATGCTAAAGCCCGAATACAGTATTGTCTATTCTATCGCCCATTTACAGCATTTGATCAATAACCTTCATAATCCTATCTTGATAGCATACGGTTACAATGGCGGGCTCGGATCTACAAAACGTCTTTTGATGGAAGGGGGACGTTTCTTACCTGGTGAGTATGAACCGTTTTTAAGTATGGAATTGATCGGAAATGATGAAAATCGCGAGTATGGCAAGCGTGTACTTGCCAACTATGTAATGTATAAGAAAATTTTAGGTGAAGAAGTGTCGATAAAAGCTATTTTTGATAATTTAACTCAACCGAGCCAGTCTGATTATTTTCGAGCCGAAGCGTTAAAGAATGGCCAGACACTGAGTCGAAGCGAATAAAATAGTATCGGTTCCAGTTATTCTGAACCGGTATCAAAGCGCGGCGGGGATCTTTCTCACCAAGAAGCTCAATAAGCGTAGCCTTTTTACCGTTGAGTGTCAACTGATACCCGTTTGATTCGAGTTCTCTAACCTTAGTGGTAGAATCATCATTTTCGAAATAGACGGATGCAACAAAGTATTCACCGTCTTTATATTGAAGTGGATCAATTTTATTGAGATACAACGTTGAGAAAATCGCTTTCGTCTCCATCGACAAGAGGATGCTTCCACTTCGTAGCTGTTCAACTGCGCGTTCATGTGCTTCGTCTATTTTAAAAAGATCAAATGCCCCTTTTTGTGCACATCCGCTAAAAGCCAATAAAGCTGATAAAGCTATCCAAGATAATCGCATCCCAATCCTTTTGTCATCGAATAATCACTATTATACGTCATCTCGCCTTAGATTTTTTTAGAACTACGATTTTTCTCCTTATCTTAATGCATAAAGTTCTTAAATAATAGATACCTTTGCATTTTGTCTAACCTCTTTAGAAAGTTTAAAATGAACCTTGACTATAATACCTATAATTTAACAGAGGTTGATTTTTTTGAAAAAACGTTTAGCGGTTGCGTTCACCGGTCCCTCCAACAGCGGGAAAACAACACTGATCTTAAAGGTGGCACGCAAATTAATTCATGAGCATAATTTACAGGTTGCCATCGTAAAAAATGACCCTAAAGACAAAGCACAATTCGATGTGCCGGGAAAAGACAGTTATAAATTCAGCGATACGGGTGCGGAGGTGATCGTAACCTCCCCTACACGTACCACTTATTTTTCACAACGTCATAAAGAGCTCGATGAACTGATCGCACTTTTCGGTGAATTTGACGTTTTATTGGTTGAAGGCCTTAAAAATTTGCCTCTTCCGCGTATCAGTATTTTTAGAGGTTCCATCGACACCGACTATTTTCCCTATATGAATGCTCTTGCTATTGACGATAGTATCGATACGACCCATTACTCCATCCCGGATGGAATTGATTTACTCGATCTCAACAACCCCGATCAAGTGATCGAGTGGATTTTAGCTCACGCAAAGGTTATGAAATGAATGTTATTTTAGAAGCAATCCAAAAAAGTGCAATACGCATCAAAAATGCGATTGATGTCAAAGACATCGGCTATTCCCAAGAGCAAAACAGCTCCGGCGAAACTCAACTTCAGCTCGATATCCAAAGCGATTTGATTATCGAAGAGGAGCTCAGCCAAGTTCCGGGCGTCCACACAATCGCCAGTGAGGAAAAAGAGCATCCGATGGTACTCAATGAAAACGGCCATTATTTTATCGCCTTTGATCCTCTGGACGGTTCATCGCTGGTAGATGTCAACCTCAGTGTCGGTTCGATTTTCGGAATCTATGAGGGTGCGTTTACTCCGACCAAAATGGTCGCTAGCTGCTACGTCGTGTACGGTCCGCGTGTCGAATTGGTCTTTGCTTTTGAAGATAAAGTATCACTTTACCTCCTCCAAGCGGGAGAATTTGAGTTTGTTAAACATATTCAATTGAATGAAAAAGGGAAAATCAACGCTCCTGGCGGGACACAGCAATGTTGGGCACCGTTTCATAAAACGATGATCGACAGTTTCTTTGCGCGCGGCTATCGTCTCCGCTACTCCGGCGGAATGGTTCCCGATTTACATCAAATCCTCCTCAAAGGGGGCGGATTATTCAGCTACCCAGGTGCTAGCGATAAACCGGAGGGGAAACTTCGTATGCTGTTTGAAGTATTCCCTTTTGCCTTTATTTTTGAACTTGCCGGAGGAAAAGCTGTTGACGGTATAAAACGTGTATTAGAGAAAGAGCCTAAGCATGTCCATGATACCAGCCCATGCTTTTTCGGTTCATCCAATGAAATTGATGAGGTAGTGAGTGTCTATGCCGGACAACAATGAAGTTTATGAAGAGCGCCTGGACGAAGCGATGCAGGTTCTCCAAGCGTGCCAGCAAGAGCACGAAGTAGAGAGTTGCTACGTATGTGAAAAATGTATCGGTTGTGAGATTCGTACCAAATATATCCGAACGGTATATGAGAGCATGTCCAAGGGTGAAACCGGCGGATTTGATTTTTGATAAAACGATTGAATTTTAAAAGGGTAAAAAATTAACATGAAAAATTACATTACGACTCCTATTTATTACGTAAACGGCGAAGCCCATATCGGTCATGCCTACACAACGTTTATTGCAGATTCTCTGGCACGTTATTCCCGTCTGATCGGAAATGAAACCTACTTTCTCACCGGAACAGATGAACACGGTCAAAAAATCGAAGAAGCAGCAAAAAAACTGGAAAAACCGACTCAAGAATTTGCTGATGAGATCAGCGCTACCTTCCGAAATTTATGGAATGACTTTGATATTAGTTACGATCAATTTATTCGTACGACAGATGAGACTCATAAAAAAGGGGTTCAAGCCGCTTTTCTAAAAATGTTTGAAAACGGCGATATTTATAAAGACTTTTATGAGGGAAACTACTGCGTCAGTTGTGAAACATTCTTTCCCGAATCTCAGCTTATGGACGGCGGCTGCTGTCCGGACTGCGGAAGAGCAACGACGATTTTAAAAGAAGAGAGCTATTTTTTCCGCCTTTCCAAATATGAAAAACCTCTTTTGGAATATTATGAAGCCCATCCTGAGTTTATCCTCCCTAAATCACGCAGAAATGAAGTCATCAGCTTTGTAAAGGGCGGTCTGAACGATCTCTCTGTCACCCGTACCAGTTTCAGCTGGGGGGTACATTTGCCGGAATCGTTGAATGAGCCAAAACACGTTATGTACGTCTGGCTCGATGCCCTGATGAACTATGTGACTGCACTCGGATACGGTACAGACGAAGCGAAGATGGATTTTTGGCCTGCTAACGTACAGTTGGTAGGTAAAGACATCCTCCGTTTCCATGCAATCTACTGGCCTGCATTTTTGATGAGTCTCGGTTTGCCTTTGCCTAAACATATCGGTGCCCACGGCTGGTGGACGCGCGACGGTGAAAAAATGTCAAAATCAAAAGGGAACGTCGTCGATCCTCGCGAAGTAGCTCAACATTACGGTGCTGAAAACTTCCGTTATTTCATGATGCGTGAAGTACCGTTCGGACAAGACGGTGATTTCTCACAACGTGCCCTGATCGATCGCATGAATTCAGATCTCTCTAACGATTTAGGAAATCTTCTCAACCGTATTATCGGGATGAGTGAGAAATATTCCAATTTTGTGATTGACAGCGCGGACGTTGAAAAATACCACAGTAAAGAGATCAATGATGCCCATACTATTTTGGATTCATTGCATACCTATTTCTATGAGCTTCAGCTTCACCGCTTCCTCGAAGAGTTATGGAAAGTGTTTACCATCGGAAACAAAGCAATCGAAGAACATGCACCATGGGTTAAAATCAAAGAAGGACGTACGGATGAAGCTCTTGCTACCGTTGCTTTAGTTGCTAATCTATTAGCCAAAGCATCCGTGATGCTCCACTCTATTATGCCAAGCACGACTTCAACCATTGCGGATGCACTCGGATTTGAAATTACTACGGAGAGCTATACTAAACTTATCCTTAATAAAGGTCTTCTTGACACCTTTACCATCAAAAAAATACCGCCTCTTTTCCCGCGTGTGGATGAGCCCTTGATGCAAGAAGCTCCGAAAGCAATGATCGAAGAGGCTCCGAAAGTAGAACATCCGGTTATGGAAGATAAAAAAGAGACGACTGTATCTCTCGAAGGTCTTATCACAATCGATCAGTTTTTCCAGACCTCACTTAAAATCGGAACCGTTCTTAATGCACAAGAGGTTCCGAAAAGCTCAAAACTCCTAAAACTCCAAGTAGATTTAGGTGAAGAGACTCCACGTCAAATCATCGCCGGGATCCGTGAATATTACACTGCCGAATCACTGATCGGAACACAAGTGTGCGTTGTTGCGAATCTCAAACCTGCAAAACTGATGGGAATGCTCTCTGAGGGGATGATTTTAGCCGCGAAAGACGCTGAAGGGCTTTGCCTCGTTCGTCCTGAAAAACCACGTTTGAGTGGAAGTTCGGTTGGATGAGACTTGAAAATATCCTCGCACTAACCAAAGGAACACTCTTAGGAGAACCCTCGGTCAGTCTCTTTGAAAGTGTTGTTTTTGACCCTTCCAAAGTAAAACGCGGATCGTTTTTTATTGCCTATTTTCCTGAAGATATACCCGAAGCACTTCTAAACGGTGCATATGGTGTTATGTTCGATAAACCGACTCAAATTAACGACAGTGAAGTAGCCTGGATCAAAGTTGAAAATATTGATAAGGCTCTCAAAAAACTGCTCCGATTTTATCTTCTTGAAAAAGAACTTCAAGTATACGCATGTGACCCGATTACCCTGCACCTTTCATCGATGATTTTGACCCCTCCCTCTTTTTGTAATATCGAAGGTTCTATGCGTGAGATTTGGGAAAAGCTATGGCCGCTTGAAAAAAAATCGATTGTTCTTTTTTCCCCTGCCCTCACCGACTCAGATATATTTATAGAACATTCACAATTGATCCGTGCTCAGGAAAATACGATTACGATTATTGAACAAACACTCTTTGAAACCTCATTTATCCATAACGATACCTTTTATGAACGCCAAATGCTTTCACCGTTTTTCGTCCCCTATCTCGAGCATCTTCTCTTTTTTTATACCTTCCTACGAATTCCGTTCGTCATCAAGGGATTTAGTAAAATGGGACATTTTATCCCCGTTTTTACCAATTCACGGCTTGAAGTTAAAGAATTTGGAAGCAGTGACCGCGTTATTATATTCGAGCCTCTTCTTGAATTAATAGACGAACAGATTGATTTTTTGGATGTTCAGGCTTCATGGGCTAAAATTATCTATTTACTGCCCGAAACGATGCGATCTTCTCTCACTATAGGAGTTGAAAATATCTTTTTTTACCGATATCCCGAAGAAATCTTAACAATATTACAATCAAAAATTTTCCATTTTGCACTAGTTGCAGGGGTAGACAAAGGTATATTGAACCCTTCGCGCTCCTCTATGAAACAGCTCGAACTTATTTTTTAATATTTCCCTTGTAAAGATTTAGCATTAACTAACCACAGCTATAATACTTGCAGTTTAGAACGCAAAGGGAAAATAATGACTATTATGACAGATATGCAGGTTGTATTTGTGGCTTTATTAATCATCACGTTTGGTTCACCCGTATTAATCGCTATGTTAATGAAAAAAACAAAGATAGATAAAGACGCCGCTCTAAAAATTGAAAAAGAAAAACTATAGATATTATCCTCTTACAGAGGTCTAATCGCTTTAATTTCGCTCCTCAGTTTTCTCTCATTTGGTAAGTGTTCTCGGACAAGTGTATGAAATTCTTTTGAATGATTCATATGTCGTAAGTGTGCCAATTCATGAACAATAATATAATCAATATGCTCATAGGTGAGCTGCATCATGCGTGTATTAAATGTTACGATACCTTTACTGTCACAGCTTCCCCATCGACTTCTCAATCGTTTAAAACGTATCTCATTGGGATGTAAATTCATTTTTCGTGCATAATGTGCAACACGTGAAGGAAGTGTTAAAACTGCTTCATCTCGGTAAAATTGGTAGTAATATTTTTCAATATCAATAGTATTTTTGACATTTTCAATCTTTTTTAGCAAATTTGGCAAATGTTCGACAGCGTAATTTTCTCCCCGAAAACGGATCGTTTTTCCAAGCTCATGTTTTTCATCACTCCGCATATGTAACGCAAGCAATGTGGTTTGAATCCATTCCTCTCTTAATTTTAAAATACGTCGAATAGAAGATTCATTTTTAAGAGGTGTCCGAACTTTTATTTCCCCATCATCCGTAACACGAATATAGGTATTACGATTTCGGGGACGATATTCGACTATAATAGGAGAAGTTTGAGAATTAAACATAATTAATAGGGTCAACTGCTCCGGCACGTTCAAAGCCCCTGAGACGCAGGCGGCAGCTGTCACAGACACCGCAAGCACTCTCCTCACTCTGATAACAGCTCCACGTCATATGAAGCGGTACACCCAGAAGCAATGCTTCTTGTACAATCTGTGACTTTTGCAAATGAACCAATGGCATCTCTATCGATATATGGGTCGTTTCTTTCGTGCCCAGATTTGCGGCTTTGTTAAATGTATCGATAAAAGCTTCGCGACAATCAGGATAACCGCTGCTATCCTCCTCGACAACACCGATCGCAATCACTTCACATCCCTCTTTTTCGGCAATAGCCGTTGCGATGGAGAGAAAAATACCGTTTCGGAAAGGGACATAGGTGATAGGAACACCCGGTTCTATCCCTTCCGTCGGAACACTGAGAGAATGATCCGTCAAAGCGGACGCTCCGATAGTTTTGAAAAAATCGAGATCAATCTCATATTTTTCAAGAACGCCTAACTCCTCACATATTGTACGGAAAGAGGAGAGTTCTTTGCTCACGGTTCGTTGACCGTAATTAAAATGAAGTCCGACAATCTCATATCCGCGATGGTGCATAATATAGGCGACAAGAGTCGAATCCATACCGCCGCTCATAATACAAAGTGCTTTTTTATTCATTATGTAACCCTTTGATGTGATTTTACCAAGGGTAGCCTTATGTATTAATCTGACTATATCTCGTTTTCTATTTTAATCTAAAAAATCTTGATTGAATTGCTCGTATTACACGTGAGTTAATATTTAACGCCTGACTCGTATTTTGTATTTTGACTACAAATTATCCTGAATTAGCTTAATAGATAAAAAAGTGTCTACGTTCAGGGCGTTATTTCAATTTACTCTTTTGAATGCATGTCTTTAATCTTATCGATAAGCGCTTTAAGTAATGGAAATTTTGTTTTAAAAGTTGTTTTAGATGGATTAAAATTCTCAGATATATTTACTTTTAAGTTATCAATAAAATTACTAACTATTTTATTTTCTTTCTGTTCTTTAAGTAAGGCAATTTTTATCTGTTCTACAAAACAACTGTTTGCATTTAACTCTATGGTAGTTTCTTCTTGAAATATTTCATTATATAATGCTTTAAATTGTCCTTGAACATACTCTTTACCAAGTAAATCTTCAATAGTACTGTTATCAATTGCTTCGGGAACTAAATCTCTTAATGTAAAAACATTACTTGAATTGTACACACCAGCTATCTTTAAAATATCTTTTTTATATCTTTTGCCATCGCTATCATCATCTACTAAAACCAACATTCTTATATCATCATCATTAAATTTTGAAGCAACCTGTACGATATTACTACCAGTGCCATTCGTTATTCCATAATCCAATTCTAGCGACTTACAAGACTTTATTAATATTAATTTATCGGAAGCACCTTCTACAAGTATTCGTTTTAATTTGATTAAGTCTTTATATATATTTATTCCGAAAGCTTCACTTAGCACTTCGTCATCTCTTAGATCATTATGCTCTTTAATCTCCTTTTTAACTGTATTGGCATTTATATCTTTTTTAATTATTATATGTCTTTCTTGTTGTTTATGATCTATTAAAAATGGTGAATGTGTAGAAACAAATAAATAATTTTTTTCTCCTATCTTAAGTAATTCTTTTCCTAGATCTCTTATTCCTGATGGATGAAGATGGTTCTCAGGCTCATCAATAAGAATTAATCTACCAGTTCTCTTAAGTTTATCAGTCTCTATTGATAAAGACAATATCAAGGATATAAATTGTTTAAATCCTTCACTTCTGACATTCATAGAATGACGATCATGAATATTATTTTTTCCTTCGTCTTTTACAGAAATTGTGCAATTCCCTGTTTCACTAATTTCAATAATAAAATCAATTTTATGCTTCCAAATGCTCTTTATATATTCTGTAGTCTTTTCAGAAAGGATACTTGCTAACTTACTTCTTTTCTGCGAGTTTGATATTTCGTCTATCTTATCTTTAACTTTAGCACTAGTTTCATAACCAGCAATAGAAAAAATATTTTTCAATGGTAGATTTGAAAACACCTTCTCTTTAAATTCATTTAAATTTATAGATGAAGAAATTAGATATTTATCTTCGGGTTTCCAAAATGATACTTGTGGCTCATATTTCATAATTGAATTTTCAATTTCTGAACCTAAAAACTCTACTACATTTTTTTCAGTTAATTCAACAAAAGTATTAGAAGCATCATTTTCTTTACTTATTTCTATTTTATTATCAGCAGTCTTTTTTATAAAAAGATTTGGTGTTATTTCATCTATATCATAGTTATAGACATACACAAACACTTTATCACCTTTATGTAGATAAACATTCTTAGAAATATTCGTTAATGAAAAATTTAATTCTTTTCCATTTATAACATTTTTTTTGATGGGCTCAAGGTATGATTGTTTATTTTCAAAACTTAAATAAAAATACAAATCTATATATTTTGAGTCTTCATCTTTTTGGTTGTGCAAGATATTAAAGTCATATTCCTCTTCTGGAACATCAAAAAATGACATCGCCTCTAAAATATTGCTTTTCCCAGCTTCATTTAATCCTAACAACATAGTTGTATAGCTATTCCCATACTTTTTTACATCAAACTCTAATTTACCTATTGATTTAAAATTTGATATTGTAATTTTATCTAGTGTCATTTATTCATAGCCTTGATTGATATTCTAGTTTTAAACTTCTAGACATTATATATAATATGACTTAACACTTATATATAAAGTCATAAATTTATATATTTTAATAAGAGAAATAACTTGATTAAGTATAAGTGCTGTGATGTTCAATACATTGTCAATGCAAAAATGGATCGAAATTTAATAGACATTATAGGGACAAACACGTAATTACGGGGTTTATATAATTTGGCTTACGTTCTTTAAATAGGAGAATGATTATTCGAAGATGATGTGGCAACCTTCGTGGCAACCGTTGCCATATTGGTACGTTTTCGGTTTGTCAGTGACCGACTTTTTGCCTATTTTAGATTGTTTGAAAGCCCTATTTTGGGCACTTTTATAAATATTCAGTGCTTATGCTACAATGTCATCATGATAGAACTTGATAACCGAACCGATAAAAATTATAATTTTGCCCTTTTAGAGCAGATAGCCGATGCATTAAGTGAACAAGAGATCGAGCTGATTCTGACCGACAACTCTGAAATCGCCGAAATCAACCGTGAGTTTCGTAACATTGACAAACCGACAGATGTACTAAGTTTTCCGAGTGATCCATTTCCCGGTGCACCGCTTGGGAGCATTGTTATCAGTGTTGATAAAGTCGATGAAATCGCATCCTCTTTGGGACACAGTGTCGATCATGAACTTGCACTTCTTTTCATACACGGGATGCTTCATCTGATGGGATATGACCATGAAGTCGACAACGGTGAGATGCGACTGCGTGAGTCCGAATTGATTGAACAATTTCAACTTCCGAAAAGTCTCATCGTCAGAACATTGGAAGAATAATTTCCGCAAGTGGTTATTTTTTAATGTATCCTAGATCGTCAAGTTTATTGTAGATCTCTGAAACGATCCCACCTGCTTCTTCCCCACCGTGACCGCCGTGTTCCACCAAAACAGTGACAACAAACTGTGGATTATCCGCAGGACCGTAGGTGGTAAACCAAGCATGTGAACGTTTTAGATATTCCATGCTTTTTTCGTTTTGACGATCTTTCGTCCCCTGCGCAATTCCTGTTGTTTGAGCTGTACCGGTCTTACCCGCGATAGGGAAGCGTGTGGTAACTCTCGCATGCGCTGTTCCGTTAGGGTCATTACAAACACCGCGCATCGCTCGTTGGATGATTGGAAGTTTTTGTTTTTCCGTCGGTGTCAAAACATCCAGCGGTACCGGAATATATGGATTGTCCCCGATCATTTTGGCGATATGGGGTATCGGTAAAGTACCGGTTGCCATCAAAGCGGTAAATTCTGCCATTTGCATCGGTGTGACTAACAAATCACCCTGCCCGATCGAAGTATTGAGAGTTTCGCCCTGATACCATGGCTGATGAAACCGTTGCCGCTTCCATTCTCGGCTGGGCACGGTTCCGATAAATTCATTCGGAAGATCAATCCCTGTTTTTTTACCGAGTCCCATTCGAATGAGTCCTTTGCTCATGCGATCGATTCCAACTTCTAGCGACCCCTGATAAAAATAATCATCACAGCTCTCAACTATTGCTTTATTGATATTGGTGATACCGTGACCCGTCTTTTTCCAATCTCTAAAGGTTCGATTTCCTAAACGCATTGAACCGGTACTTAGGAAGGTTGTGTTCTCATTTATCACACCCGAGGTAATATAAATCAGTCCCATTCCGGTTTTTATGGTTGAACCCGGAGGATAGAGCCCGTTAATGATTTTATTCGTAAATGGAGCATCGACACTGTTCATCAAAGCGTTCCACTCATCAGAACTGATTCCTGAAACAAAGGTATTCAGATCATACTCCGGAAAACTGCCGGCAGCATAAATCGCACCGTGTACGTCCATTACGATGATTGCACCTACCCTTTTTTCAAAAATTTTGGTGATAAAATTTTGTAAACGCATATCGATATTGAGAACAAGATTATGATTTTCTTGGGTAGCGCTTCGACCTACCTCTTCAATTTCAACATTATGGGCATTTACCTTGATTCGGCGCTCACCTGCAATTCCCTGTAAGTAGCTGTTATAATATTTTTCAATACCGTTTTTGCCGACATGCCCTAAAAGCTGAAGCGAAGGATCGGCATCAATCTCTTTTTGATTGGCTTTTGCAACATAACCGATCAGATGGGATCCCACTGGTCCGTAGGGGTAAAGACGCTTCGGTGAAGGGGATATTTTGATTGTTTCACGCAAATTCATCAGTGCATAAAGGGGAATTATGGTTTCATGCGGGACGAAATCGACCACATCAATAAAAGAGTGATTGTAATAGGAGTCTTGCATGATATAGGCTTTTGCTATTTTTTGAGCATCCAGCGTTGGAATCATTGAAAGCAAATAGGCTATTTCTGTATCCAAACGGCTTCTATCATCTCCATGGGTTAAATGAGGGGCTAATGCAATCTTAAATCCTAGCTCGTTAATAGCAATCGGGTCCAGTGTTCTATCAAGAATTTCTCCACGAACCGGTGCAGATAATTCGGTTTTAATACTGTTGTTTTCAGAAAGATTTTCGTAATAATCATTGGATTGAACCGCTAAGTGAAATACCCGGACTACAAGACCGATCCAAATTAATGCAAAAAGTGTAAATATTATTTTTATCTTCATATCACTACCGATAAAATTAAAAATTCAATAATCATGTACAATCCGGTATGCCAGTCGATCATCGGAGAATGAAGGAGTAGAATACCATTCGCACTCCAAATAAATGTCCAATACCCTAGATAACCCAAAGCAGAAAAGATAGCCGCCATACAGATTCGACATTGAATAACCTGTTCAAATTTCGGTAGCAGATAGCGTGACAAAAGGGTAAAAAAGAGGATTGTACTTCCAAACCAAAACCCTTTTTCCGCTTCGAATACCAGCAACATGAGTGATACAATAATCAGGCCGAAAAGATCATGTTTACTGAGTGCATCGTGATACATGTAAAACAGTACTGCAAGTAATGGAGGCAATAGAAGATAAATACTGCTCAGGCTGATATATACAACGTATAAACCGACTAAAAGAAGCCGATTTATAACGTTTTGATAAGAGAAACTTCGTTGCATACGGGAAAGTGTTTACATTTAATACAATCAGCCCAGATTTTATGTTCAGGGATCGTCTCTTTAGGGATTTCAATAAATCCCAACCGTTCAAAAAAGCGCTGTTGATAGGTTAAAGCCAAAACTTCTTTAAGACCGAGACGACGACCCTCCTCACACGCATTATCAACCAAGGTGCTCCCGATATTGATTCCTCTGTACTGTGTATCGATAATCATAGAACGGAGTTCCGCCAATGAGGGAGAATGGATGTGAAGCGCAACAAAACCGACCAGTTTTTCTCCATCCATTGCCAAAAAATACGATCGTATATTGGTGGCAATTTCATCATCACTGCGAGGCAAAATAACACCGGATTCAATCTCAGGCGCTACAAGCTGCTGCATTGCAGGAATATCAAGCAAAGTAGGTTTTTTGTACGTAATCACACTCATTCATCATCACTTTTAAGCAATCGGTAGAGATGTTCAACAATTGCATCTACACCTTTACGTTTCGAATTCGAAACCATTATGGCACCCGGAAAACGTTTTTTTAATTCGGAGAGCTCTTTTTGGTTCAGTTTATCGATCTTGGTAAAAATAGTAACAATCGACTGATCAGGGGTACAAATTTCGTTTAAGTAAGTATCAACAGAACGGTCAATCTCCAAATCGGGATGACGGCAGTCGATAAGATGGACAAAAATACGAATCTGTTTGCGTTCCGAAATGAAATTGGTAAGGTTGCTTTCCCAGTCCGTTTTAAGTGATTTCGCCACTTTGGCATACCCGAATCCCGGTAAATCGACAAATTTAGCACTTAAACGCTCTCCGCTCTCCCGATCTGCAAATACTACATCAAAATAATTAATCAAACGTGTTTTACCCGGTGTCGCCGATACTTTTGCCAGTGATTTTCGCTTCGTCAATGTATTCAGCAACGAACTTTTACCGGTATTGGAACGAGCCATAAAAGCGACTTCGTTTTGATAGTCATTTTCAGGTGTCAATCTGATATTGGGAGCGGATGTCACAAATGAGGAATCAATAATCTCAATCATTTAGCTGTACTTTTCTGTTTTGAGTTTTTATCCTGAAGCGTAAAGGTCATAACTACCGGTTCATCTTTTGCACTCTCAGCTACAGCACTTCCCTGTGACATATTGACAACAACTTTATCCCCTTTGACACGGCGGAAATCGTCTAAGCGAAGCAAATCGACTTTAGTATAAAATTGGTATTCACCTTCATTTGACAAATAAACGGCACTTTGAGACTTACCACGATATTTTTCTTGTTGTTCTGTAACGATATAAAAAGAGACACCGCCTTCAGCCACATATTTGTACGGTTTTTTGTCTTTATCGGTGTAAATAGTCACCTTTGATGCATTCAGTTCATCTGCACCTTTGGTTACTTTGACATTTCCGGTAAAGACGGCTATACCTTTTTGCTGATCGCCTTTAAAATTATCAGATATGACTTTAAGCTCCTCAGCATTCAAAGAGATAGCTGTCAAAGCCAATATAAAAATAAGTGCTCGAATAATCATAATTTGTTCCTATTTTAAGTTGTAACTTCCGCGAATACGATCAGCGGAAACAAAATCTTTTTCAGTGTTGTACACCAGTTTTTCTCCGTCTATTCGGTTGGCGTTTTGAGTAAGCACAAACGGCCCGGCAGTCTGAATAACCGATGCATTGGTATCGTATGTTCCCTCATTTGAACGAAACTCCACACCGTCCTCGCGAACATAATGGACATTTCCTTTTAACGTAACAACGTTATCTTGGTATTTAAGATCATCTGAGTGGATAGATTGAAATAAATGTTTCGTATTATCGCTAAAATTTGCTGATGTTACCGTATACCGATCATCATATTTTCTCCCCTCTTGTCCTTCTAAGATATGCTCAATCCCTTTCGGCGATATTTCATACATCGTAAAAGAGATCAACTCTATTTTCGGAATTTCACGGCTGTCTTGGTGTGCGACATAATTTGGAGTAAAATAACCGTACATGCCCATCAGTAAACCCAAGAGTAAAACAAAAAAAACGTTAATCGACATTTAGATCCACAACGCTAAAAATTTTTCTTCTTCACCGTTGCGGCGAATCACTTTTTCTATCATTTCACGAACACATGCATCTCCGCCGCATCGGTCTAATACTTCCGCAAAGCTTTTAAGATACTCAGAGCCGTCATGCGGCGTATAGGCTTGTCCCGCCCACTGTAAAAGATTGTAATCGTTCAAATCATCTCCGATGACAGCTACCTCATGAGGCTCTATACCAAGTTCTGCACACATGCTAATCGCAACTGCACGCTTATCTTTGACCCCTTGGTGCAAATGGGCAATATCCAGCTCTTTGGCACGATGTGCTACGATTGATGAGTCTCGGCCTGTAATAATTGCGGCAGCATGCCCCATCTTGACCCATGCCTTAATCGCAAAGCCGTCTTTGACATTGAAATTTTTGAGTTCCAGACCATCGGCAGTGTAAATAATCTTGCCGTCGCTCATACATCCGTCAACGTCTAAAATCAATAAACGAATCACAGTACCCCTTTGGTGCTTGGAACTCCGGCTCGGTCATTTTTTGCTAATGCACGTCGCAATGCTACTGCAAGCGATTTAAAAGCTGCTTCGATTATGTGATGTTTATTTTTTCCACGTACCATGATAATGTGTGCGGTAATTCCGGCATTGAACACAACTGCGCGAAAAAACTCTTCTGCAAGTTCTGTATCAAAAGCACCTATTTTACCTGAGACCGGAACATCATAGACCAAAAACGGTCGGTTGCTCAAATCCAAATCACAGCTGACCGCCGCTTCATCCATCACGATTACGGCACTGCCGAAGCGCTCGACTTTTTCAATAGGATAGATTGCTTCTCGCAATGCCTGACCTAAAACGATCCCTATATCCTCGACACTGTGGTGATCGTCAATGTGGATATCTCCGTTGCATTCAACGTTCAAATCCATCTGTGCATGTTTGGCAAAGCTCTCCAACATATGATCCAAAAAGCCCACTTTTGTCGATATTGTACTTTTCCCTTCTCCATTGATGGCGAGAGACAATGTGATATCGGTCTCTTTGGTTTGACGTTTTTTGTGGATCATCCTATTCCCCTATGATAAATGAGCCTTTAAAATAGCCCTGTGAAATGAAATCGCGTGCTTCGGCTTCCGATTTAAATCCGCTTAGCCATACACGAAATAGTCGTTTGTTATTATACTCTGTATCTTTAATGATTGCAGAGTAGCTATGAAAAGAAGCGTACTTCTGTTTTGTATAGGATGCCCCGGCAAATCGTTCAAATGAACCGATCTGCACATAAAAATTGTTCATGACACTCTCTTGCGGGCCTTTGGCTATTGTCTGCATATTAATGCTTCGTGATGATGAGGGTTCAAATCCTAATACTTCCAATGTTACGTTTGCCGTCCCTTTTTGAGCAACACCGATTTGTTGTGCCGCCGCGTAAGAGAGATCAATGATTCGACTCTCTACAAAAGGACCTCGATCATTGATACGGACAATCGTTTGGCTGTTGTTGTCGGTATTGGTTACCCGTACAACAGTATTCATCGGCAAAGTTTTATGCGCCGCAGTCATAGCGTACATATCATACCCCTCTCCGCTGGAGGTGGATTTGCCGTGAAAATCGTTTCCGTACCAGCTCGCTCTCCCGCTAAAAGTATCTCCGACCCGAACAACGGTTGGACAGTACTCTTTTCCAAAAACGGTGTAAGGACGCATCGTCGCATGAAGTTCACCGTTGGCTTTATAGACATTGGATGAGTTCATTGCCAACTGTTCAGATGGGTATTTTTGAGAAGGTTTCGGTGAATGATAGGAATAAGACCCGTATCGGGTCGTACACCCTCCGAATATAAGTATTAGAGTGATAGCAAGGGTTTTAATCAGCAACCTTTATCTCCTCCCCTTCTTTTAATACATTGGACGCAAACGGATTTTTAAGTTTTAACTGTTCAAGCGTCGTATTATACAATGCAGCGACTGAAGCGAGGGTTTCACCGGATTTTGCGGTATAGAGACGGGGGTTCTTCAAAAACGGTTTGGTAATCGGTATTTTCACACGTCGATTGAGATTACGACCTTCATTATCTCCTATCATATTCTCCATCATAATCGAGTTTTTAGGAACGTTGTAACGTTTGGAGATTTGATCTAACGTTTCACCCGACTTTACACGATGCATAATAAAATAACCATGGATATCTTTCGGCTGAAATTTTTGCCGGAATTCCTCTAATTTTTCTCTAGGAATGTACACAGGGTAGTTTTGTTGATTCGGAGGTGTTATCCCCTTTTTAAGATGGGTATTAAGACTGATAAGTTTTGTTTTAGGCATCTCTAAAACTGCGGCGATTCTGTCAATTTGCTCCCCTTTGGGAAGATAAATAGTGGCAATAGGGTTTTCAACCGCGTCCTGTGTCGATGTGTATTGAGATAAATACGGATCCTCAGAGCCCAAAAAAGCCAATGAAACGACGGTACGAATATAATTTCTGCTCTCTCGCGGGAGATACGCATGTTTTGGATCCGCCAATATATTCAAATCAGTAGTCCCTGCTTTCCGAATGGCCCTAGTTAAGCGGCCATCACCGCAATTATAAGCGATCAAAGCCAAGTACCATTTACCGAACTGTTTTTTTAAACTGCTCAAGTATGTAATTGCGGCACGTGTCGATTTTATATGGTCACGGCGTTCATCAACATACTGATTTACCCGTAGTCCCTGAAGTTTCCCCGTTGTCTCCATAAACTGCCATAATCCGGCTGCTCCGTGTGAAGAGGTACTGTCAACATCCAACTGCGATTCTGCCAATACGACAAATAAAAACTCATTCGGCAAATCAGATTGAGCGATAAGAGAGGAGAGCATCGGTAGAAGCAAGTTTGCATTTTCAGAGGTATCATCAAACCCTTGCAGGCTTGAATCACGTTTTTTTTGTGTATAAACATCGTGTAAAGAAGGATCTTTCAAAAAAGAAGCGGGAATATCAAAATGACGTAATATCTCTATTTTACTTTTGTCATTCGGATCAAATCCTACACCCATAAGTATTAAAGGGATCAAAAATAATATCGCGATTATATTTCTCATCCCGATTACCTCACCCTATCCAAAAGCAAACAGCTTTTTGGCATTGTGTGTTGTTATTTCTTCTACCTCTTGTGCATTCATATGGAGTAAATCAGCCATTTTGTCAGCAACGTAACGGGTATATGCACTCTCATTACGAGAACCCCTGTGAGGATGAGGGGTGAGATAGGGGCCATCTGTTTCAATTACAAGTTTATCGAGGGGAATTTTAGGGAGAATATTGACCAGTTTTTTAGCATTTTGAAATGTAACGACTCCGCCGATACCGAAGTAAAAACCTTCATTGGCGAGGGATAGCAGCTCATCATCGGCATTGTAACAGTGCAACACTCCGCCGACTTCTCCGGCACCTTCTTCGAGTAATATCATTTTTGAATCATGGCTTGCATCTCGGATATGGACGATTAACGGCTTATGATATTGTTTGGCAACACGAATCTGATGACGAAAGACTTCAGCTTGACGCATCTTCTCCTGATGTTTCTCTTCATCGCTCCCTTCAAGTCGAAAATAGTCCAGTCCGCATTCTCCGATAGCTACACATTTTGGATGGGCAGCATAATGGTCAAAATCCACCGAATCAATCGTTTCCATATCATACGGATGAACACCAACGGCAAAATAAACATTTTCATACGCTTCGCATATCTCAATCGCACGCTCCAGTGTCGAAGGATGTGCACCCGGGATTACATATCCCTCAACACCTGCATCGGATGCACGTTTCATCATTGCATCAAAATCTTCGCGGTAGCGTTCATCGTCTAAATGGACATGGGTATCAATAATCATCACAATCCTCTTGCACGTTCAAATAAATCTCTGGCAAATCCTCGTGCCTCATCACTCACACTTTCACCGCTGATAATTCGAGCAATCTCTTCTACCCGTTCATTATCGTTTAGCTCTCGAACACGACTTTCATCGTCTTTATAGATTAAAAAATGCTGCTGTCCCATCGAAGTCAGTTGCGGCTGATGCGAAATAACGAAAATCTGATAGCGGGAAGAGAGATGACGCAGTACTTTGGCAACACTCATCGACTCTTCTCCGCTTAGATTTGCATCGATCTCATCAAGCATCAGAACACCACCGCCGCTTTGCATACTCTCGACCCCTAATGCCAGCAAAGCAAGACGAAGGCGGTTAAACTCACCGGAGCTCAGCTTATCGAGCTTTGTCCCCGATAAACCCAATACCGCTTTATCGTATCCTGTTGCATTTAATTCGCACGCTTCAAGTTCCAATGTTGCTTCACGAAGGTAGAGCATCCCCAAATAACTGTTGAGTTTTTCCAGCGTTTCACCCAAAATGGCATGACGTTTTAACGATAGCTCTTTCGCTCCCGTATCGAGTGTCGCTTTTAGTGAGGAGATTTGTTTTATTAAATCGTTTTTAGAGTGCTCAATCGTTTCATAGGATTCAAGTTCTGATGCTTTTTGGTCGCGATAGGCTAACGCTTCTTCAATACTGCCGTATCGACGTTTCAATTCGGATATCTGCTCGATTCGGTCCAATACCGATTCGACCGAAACCTCTTCGAGCTCTTCCATACGTTCCAATGAACTTTCTAAAACACTGCGCAGTTCATTCATCGTATCATCAAAAAATGCACTGTCAATCTCTAATAATCCCAATACCGAACTGACATTCGACTCGTAAGAAAATATCCCCTGTGCCTGTGCGATCGCCGTTTCGATTTTCTCTTTTTTAGAGAGCTGTTTTTTGATGAGATTTAGCTCTTCATCTTCTCCGATACGAGGTTTGATCGCATCAATTTTGCCGATTTCATAAAGGGCAAACTCTTTAAGTTCCGCAAGATGTTTTTCTTTCTCTTCAATGCTGCGGAGCTCATCTGACAGGATTTTAAATTCTGAAAATTTGGAACGATGATTCTCTAAAATCGTAGCATATTGGGGAGTTCGTTCACTGATACGTTCATCGATAATTTTTAAGATTGCAGACGGTTCAAAATCACTGTAATCTTTGAGACTTAAATGGCGCAGATAAGTAGAACTGATCGATTCCATAGAAGACTTTGAGGTACTTTGGTTATTGATAAAATAACGGGTTTTCTCTTTTTTAACATGGCGGAATATATTTACAGGCTCATTTTGAAGACCGTAATACTCTTCATCAATTTTCCATGATACACTTGATTCACAAATCTGTGCTTCGACATTGTCCAAACCTACAGAGGCTAAAATGGAACGCATAAGGATCGATTTTCCGCTTCCGCTGGGTCCCGTAAAAACAACAAGCCCGGGATGAAACTCCAAATCAGCCTCTTTAAACGTCAAAAACTCTTTAAGATAAAAACGTTCTATCACCGACTAATTCCCCCATCCCAATTTCTCTTTGAGAACTTCAAAATAATTAAATTCTTTACGGTGAATCAAACGTGCGGTATTGCTTGCGAGTTTAATATGGACAGTATCACTGTCACTGATTTCAACCAAATCTTGACCGTCAATAATCACCAAAGCACTTGCATCCGGAGTTTTCATTTCGATCTCAAAATGTCCGGGAAAAACCACAGGCCGCTGAGTCAGCGAATGGGGACATATCGGTGTCAGTGCGAATACCTGCGTCAATGGAAAGAGAACCGGTCCTCCTGCTGAGAGGTTATAAGCGGTAGAGCCTGTAGGGGTCGAGACAACAACACCGTCACCGTAATACGTATTAAAACTTCTACCATCTACAAAGGTTTCCAAATGGATCATTTTGGCAATTGAGGGACGGGTAAGAACAATGTCGTTAAAAGCAAAAATATCGTTTTCACCGTTAGGCGTTACAATCGTAGCTTGCAAAATTGCACGCTGATCGATACGGTATTCACCCACTAACATCTTATCCACAAAAGATTCGAGTTCACAAAAATCCAGATCAGCTAAAAAACCGAGTTTTCCTGCATGAATCCCTAAAACAGGGAGTTGGTAACTGTAAGAGCGTCGTACGGCAGAAATCAAAGTACCGTCTCCGCCGATCGTAACGAGAAAATCGCTGTTTTGGCACATCATATCAAACGGCTGCCCCATAACATCGATCATTCCGCCGCTGATATTGTCTATGATGACTTCGATACCGCGTGATTCGAAAATACGTTTTGCTTCGAAAAACATCTCTTTAAGCTCAGGTGTTGAGGGGCGCAGGAGCATACCGACACGTTTAATATTAGTTAATTTCAATATCTCTTCCCCTCTTTGTTTGACTCTATTATAGCCAAATTGAAAAACAGGTCAAAATAGTAGGCAAAATTAACGGAAATATTCCAGTGCTATCCCCTCACGCAATCCGTCATCGATAATTATCGCTTCCTCATATCCAAGTGCCTCATAAATAGCCGTTACCATCATAATACCTGCTATGATCAGGCTTTCGCGTCCTACTCCGACATACCGGGCGCGCATTGTCTCATCCATATTCAAAAGTTCATTCCGTACACGGTAGCAATCCTCCAAATGCAAACGAAATCCGTTTACTTTTTCAGGATCATACGTCTCATAATCCATCCCGTTCAAATATGCCGCAATCGTTGTCGGAGTTCCAGCCGTTAAAACTAAAGATGTATGAGGGAATGATTGAGAGCAGATTTGTTCCTTAAACGATTCGATTGAGTCACTAAGTTTTTGGGGAGTATTGGATCGCTCGCTCAGGGTAACAATACCAATATTAAGACTTATGGAACGGCTTGTTTCACCTTCAGATACGATCAATTCAGTCGATCCGCCCCCTATATCCGCCATTACAAAGGATGAAGGCTCAATGTCGAGTTTCTTCAGTCGATACCGTACGGCATTTAAAGAAAGATTTGCTTCTTTTTCCGCATCGATGATTGTAAAGCGGACACCGGTTTCAGCTGCTATGGCTTCAATAATGGAATCTGAATTTGTAGCCATACGCATCGCGGCAGTAGCATACCCTCTAACATCATTAGAGGCAAAATCAAGCTTGGTTTTTGCCTCATTGATTGCAGATATAATCCGTCCGAGTGCTTTTTCACCGATTTGTTTGGTATCATGAAGAGATTCCGCAGTTTTAACAATTTTCTCAAAACTTCTGCCCCAGAGTTGACCGTCAAACTCGATGAAACGAATGGTATTGGAACCTAAATCAATGGCTATCATAACTCAGAAATATCGTCGATCCGTATCGATGGACTCCATGTGTCCAGGGATCCTTTCTTAAGAACTTCAAAATCTAGTTTGGTTTGATAACGGGCTTTAAAATACTCAAAAACCGTCGTAATCCCCTCATCTACTCCAAATAATCCGACATATTGTCGAATGCCCCGTTCAATAATCTCCTGAGACTCTTTATTTCGAAGCTTTTGTTCCAACTGTACACAATACGCTTGTGCCATAACACTGGCTATCGCCGAATATTTGGCATTTATAGCATGGTACGGTTCAAATGTACTAAGCGTTTCACGTGCTAGACCTTTGGCCGCAAACCGCTGTGCCTGATCGACAATCTTATTCCAATGATTTTCCAGTACCTGTGCTTCGGGGGTCTCGTACAATAACGGGTAAGAACTAAGATATGCGAAAGCGTTATCAAGATTATTTGAAGCAATCGAATCGAAAAAGAGATGTTTTACACGAATCGTATCAGCCATCTCCTGGGCTTCTGCTGCATAATCAGGAAAAGCCAACAGAATTTCGCACGCTTTTCTGGCGGTTGCATATTCACCTTGAACATATCCTTGATGAGCCTGAATATAAAGTTTATCGGCATATTCCATAATCGTGCCGTATTCTGCAAACTCTTTTAAAAACGGGTGTGCTTTAATCAAATCAAAAAATTTATAAAAATCACGCTGTGCAATGACTCGTTTAAAATAATCATACACTTTTCGCTCTTGAAACAGCTGTTGAATTAAAATCGTTTTATCTGAAATACCGCGATATGGAGCCAAGAGCTGACGTGCTTGTTCCTCACCATTGGGTGTTGAAATAAGCTCTTGTGCCTTTAAAAAAAGTTTTTTCCATTTTACTTCCATAGCTCGAAACGGTTCAGAATCTTGGAAAGCAGGATATTGTTTAACCATCGAGTATGCAAGTGGATATCGTCCTTCAGTAATTGCCGTTTTAAACTGGGGGTATTTTTCAAAATCATGCAGTATCTGAGTAATCATTCCATTTTTTCTTGGAATGCCGGCAAACATATTCAATAACTCTTTTGCCTTTGTACGTTCATTTTTTTCCAGATAATCACGAACTTTCTCAAGAATATCTGCCCAAATACGTTCTGCAGCATCATAAAGTTTTGAATATTGTAACATCGGGTTCTCTTCTACCGCATTATAGAACGATTTATATTGTCGTTCTCGCAGCATCTGCGTATACTTTTCTTCATTCCCGAAAAGTGAATAAATACGTACGTTACCATCAATAGTACCGATCGCCAAACGAAATGGATCACTCAAAAAAGCCAATGTCGTAATCGATTCGGATTCTTTGATATAGCGCTGTTTTATCTGATCAAATGTCCGTAAATCATATAAACCGATATATCCGAGCTTTGTTGCAACAAAAGCAAACCGTTTATCGATACTCACAGTCATCGTTGTTACATCATCATTCATTTTATTCAGACGTTTAATTATTTTACCGGTACTGAGATCCCATACGATCAATACTCCCTCTTTATCTACAGAGAGCATTCTTGCTTCCGGCAGAAAAATTATTTTGACAATCGCACTGCCGTGACCTCGAAGTTTTATCGGCTTTTTCATTGTTGCCATATTGAGCACATTGATCGTTCGGTCATAGCTTCCCGTAGCAATCCATTGTCCAAAATCATCAAATGCAATGGTACTGATAAAATCACTGTGAGGAGGCATGGAGAACGCCAAACGGGAAGTTTGAAGAACCCACCCGAATGTTTTTCCATCCTGACCGCAGGTTACACAGTAGCGTCCCAACGGATCCAATCCGACACTCTCGATCTCACCTTGATGACGTCCCACCTTATACAATAACTCTTTTTTAGAGACATTGAATAAAGCGGCTTTCCCCGTACCGGGGATAATTGTCATAGAATACTCACCGTCCGTCGTCATATCAACATGTGAACCTACGATACGCTCATGCGTAATATTGCTTTTAAATCCGCCTACAATTGCATAGGTTTTCAGATCAATTATTCTAAGTGCATTTTGAGCATCTATGATACCCATTTGCCCGTTTATAAGTGTTTTAAGCATCAGAATAGGTTGTTTAATATTTAATAATTTCAAAACTTCCATATTCTGTATGTCCCTTTAATGTTCTTCGCTGCTTAAGTAGCGGTGTTCTTTGAGTAGTGCACGAATTTGCGACTGATGCTCTTCTCCTTTTGTTTCCAAATGGATCATCACGTTGGCGTCGCCGTATGCTAACGTCGTTGAAGTACGATCGTAGTCGATATGGACGATATTGGCATTCAGCCCTTGGAGCATTTCGGTGAGTTTCATAAGGGCTCCCGGTTTATCAACAAGAGTAACCGTAAGTTTCATCTTTCGTCCCGATTTAATCAAACCTTTTTCGATAATGATGGAGAGGAGTGTAACATCCATATTCCCTCCGCTGAGTACGACACCAACTTTTTTGCCTTTGAGATCGCTCAATTTATCGTGCAATAATGCTGCTACACCGACGGCACCGGCACCTTCTACAACCAGTTTTTGACGTTCAAGCAAAAACAATATGGCATTGGCAATCTCTTCGTCATCAACACTGACGATTCGGTCAACGCACTCTATGATATGCCCAAGGGTTATTTCAGATGTATCACGTACCGCGATGCCATCTGCGATGGTTCGTACCGACGTACTGTCAATCGCTTTTTTAGCTTCAAATGATTCTTTCATCGCCGGTGCTCCTAGCGCACTGACTCCGATCACTTCTGTTTTAGGTGATAACGCTTTAAAAGCAGAAGCCATACCGGAAATCAAACCACCGCCACCGACAGGGATAATTACGGCATCGAGATCACTCATCGAATCGATCATTTCCAGTGCAATCGTCCCCTGCCCCGCCATCACGGCCGTATCGGTAAAAGGATGGACGAATACCAACCCGTTCTCGCTGCCGTAGGTAGAGGCATACGCATACGCTTCATCATAATTACTGCCGGCTAAAATAACCTCTGCCCCGTAATAGCGTACCCCGTTGATTTTCGTCAGCGGAGTCGATTCCGGCATTACAATCAATGCTTTAATCCCAAACATCTGTGCAGCCATAGCAACACCCTGTGCATGATTTCCGGCACTTGCCGCAATCACACCGCATACACGTTCTGCATCACTTAACGAAGCAATCTTGTTGTATGCTCCGCGAATTTTGAAAGCTCCGGTAACTTGAAGATTCTCTTTTTTAAGATAAATTTCCGCTCCGCATTGTTCACTCAATCTGGGAGCGTAGGCAAACGGGGTTTCTACAACCGTTCCGCGGATACGCTCATGCGCTTGATAAATTGTTTCTAGATCAACCAAGAATTCCCTTTAGACGTTTAAATTACGATGTTCTACCATCGTACAGTGATTTTGTACTACACGCATTCCTGCATTGCGGGCGCGTTCTGCGGCTTCGTTGTTAACGATCCCTTTTTGTGCCCAAAACACTTTTACATCA
Organism: Sulfuricurvum sp.; assembly: GCF_028712165.1. Lineage (GTDB taxonomy): Bacteria > Campylobacterota > Campylobacteria > Campylobacterales > Sulfurimonadaceae > Sulfuricurvum. The sequence goes on from NZ_JAQTQR010000012.1 coordinate 33,655, forward strand.
CCTCTGGCAATACACGCATCGGCAATTGCTCCCAGTGCATCAGGTTTTCGGAAGATATTAACCATATCGACCGCAAACGGAATCTCTTGGAGGGAACGATACACTTTCTCTCCTAAAATTGTCTCTTCTTTAGGATAGACCGGAATAATCGTGTATCCGGTATTTTTAAGATATTCGGCGACACGGTAACTGTCTTTCGTACTATCCGGGGAAAGTCCCAAAACGGCTATGGTTTTTATTTCGGCAAAAATAGATCGTATTTCATCAGTTGATGCGTTGACAGTTGGAAATTCACATTCCATAAAAGCTCCTCAAGACAAATAAAAAGTTTCCTATTATACCAAAAACTGCTACAGAGCTTTTTTCGGCTCACCGATATAACGTTGTCTTGGACGAGCAATCTTCATTTCAGGATCTTTTTTCAGTTCGATCCATTGAGTGACCCACCCTACCGATCTGCCGATAACAAAAATAATGGTAAATAACGACGTAGGTATTTTCAGTGCGGTCAGTATCAGTCCTGAATAAAAGTCGATATTAGGATAAAGGCGCCGCTGTATAAAATACTCATCTTCAAGGGCTATTTGCTCAATTTTTTCAGCTATTTTCAGCAGTTCGTTGTTGACACCGAGTTCATCTTTGAGCTGATCCAATAAATTTTTTAGAATTTTTGCACGTGGATCAAAATTTTTATAGACACGATGCCCGAATCCCATAAGTTTGAATTCATCATTCGGATCTTTTGCACGGGCGATAAACTCATCCACACGATCAACACTTCCTATGTATTCGAGCTGAGCGATCTCCGATTCGTTCGCCCCTCCGTGTGCTCTGCCCCAAAGTGCATTAATACCGGCAGATAGAGCCGCATACGGATGGGCTCCCGTCGAAGCGACGGCACGGACAGTTGATGTGGAAGCATTTTGTTCATGATCCGCGTGAAGGGTAAAAATCGTATCAAGCGCTTTAACCTCCACATCACGTATTTCGAGATTTTCTCCCGGATAGGCTCGCATCATATAGAGAAAATTTTCCGTAAAAGGGCGTTCGATATCGGGATAGACATAGGGAATACCGAACATACGACGATGAGTAAAAGCCGCCAAAGTCGGAATTTTCGCGATAATCCGTCGTGCCATTATTTGCGCATCCTCATCCGTTTTTACATTGAGATGTTCAAAATAGAAGGTGGAGAGTGCCGATACGGCGGATGACATCATCGCCATCGGGTGCGCTTTGTCCGGAAATGCGTCAAAGAGGCGCTTTAGCCCTTCGTGGATAAAGGAGCGTTTTCGAAGTTCATTATCAAACTCCGCACGCTCTTTTTCATTCGGAAGTTTTCCTGTCAAAAGCAGATATGCAACATCCAAATAGCTTTTTTTGGTCGCTAGATCACTGATATCGTATCCCCTATACCGAAGTTCCCCTTTTTCTCCATCGATATAGGTAATCGCTGAACTGCAGCTTGCTGTAGAAGTGAATCCCGGATCATAGGTAAACATTCCGGTCTCTTTATAAAGATTACGGACATCGATCACATCAGGACCTATCGTAGGATGCAAGATTGAAAATTCATATTTTTTGCCGGTACGGTTATCGGTCAGGGTTACAGTATCCATAGGAATATCTCCTAAAAAATTATCCTATTACTATATCCAAATATCAAATAAATAGTATGTGAAACAAAATTCTAGAATTGTTTTCAACATAGATATAAGTATAAATAATAGAATAAATGTTCGTATTTCTCCAATACTATGCTTAAAAAAAATTTATTGTTCCAGGTAGAATAAAAAAATCAATGCCTATTTTTCACCTTCTGCTATAATTAAATAATACGTTATTCCCCTTTCATTTCTTATCACATTAAAAGGTTCAAATGCTTATTGGTACATCAAATCATTTATCACAAACTGAACAATTGCATAACTTGCTAAAGGCGAGTAAACCGGCTGTTTTAACAAGTTTATTATTGGGTTTGCTGCTGGTTTTTGCCGAAAATAATATTTCAAATCCGAAGATGATTATTATTTGGTACGTAGTCTTGCTTGCAGTTTCACTCCTTCGGATAAAACTCATTACTTCGTATCAATACAATACCGACACATCTTTAATCACACTAAATAGACATCTGAAAAATCTTCGTATCGGTACATTTGCATCCGGAATGGTATGGGGATCAATCGGCGTTTTATTGTTTACAACCAATGACATAATCCATTTGATATTTTTAATTTTTATCTTAGCCGGTCTGACAGCCGGCAATACGGTATCAAATGCTTCGGATCTTCCTAGCAGCATCGGTTTTTCTATTCTGGCCTTGTTTCCTATTGCACTCTATTTATGTTTGGACAGAACCGACATATTTATATATATGGGTCTCGCAGTTATGCTCTATTTAGGCCTTCTAATCATAGTTAGTCGATATATGAATACCCATATATCTCAGAACTATGTTTTGCGGCACAAAGCCGAAGCAAGTGCCAAAGAAGCGCGAATCAGCGAAGAACGTTATCGTATGATTCTTCAATATTCACCGGCAGGAATTGTTCATTATAATAAAAATCTAATTATTACCTACTGCAATGACCGATTTGCAGAAGTTATGAAAACCTCTAAAGAGAAGCTTATCGGACTTGATATAAAGACATTAAAAGATCAAAGATTAACACCTTCATTAAGAGAAGCTATAGAGGGAAAAGAAGGGGTGTATGATGGTGAATACCTTTCAACTCTCAGTAATACTCAGCTTTGGATTATCATGTCTTATGTACCGATTCGTGATTCTGAGGATATTATTGAGGGTGGGATTGCGATCATCGAAGATATCACTGAACGGAAAATAGCTGAAAAAGAGACAACAAAACTGATAAATAACCTTAGACAAGCCGAAAAAATATCTCACCTTGGAAATTGGCATTATGACTTGGCCAGTAATGCACTGGATTGGTCCGATGAGATTTACAATATTTTTGAGCTTGACAAAGAGAGCTTTGAACCAACCTATGAAGCGTTTTTAAATATTATACACCCGGATGACCGCGATATGGTTGCGCGTGCCTATGAACATTCACTGGAAACAAAACAAAAATATGAAATAACCCATAGACTTCTAATGAAGGACGGGAGAGTAAAATATGTTAATGAACAATGTGAAACCAAATTTGATCCGAACGGAAAACCTATTTGTTCTTTAGGTACGGTTCAAGATATCACTCAACAGATGCAATACCAAATTCGCTTGGAAAACAGTGAGAATACACTCAGATATTTACTAAAAATGAGCCCTATCGCCGTCAGAATTGCAAAAAATGATGGTCAAGATGTCATTTTTGCCAATGAGTCTTATAGCAAACTCATCCATGCGGATATATCTGACGTTTTAGGAAAAAATCCTAAAAACTATTATGCGGATCAAGAACAATATGATGAAATCGTTTCCCAGATCAACAACAATGAAATCATTTATAATCGTCTGATAGAACTCTCTATCGAAAATAAAACCATGTGGGTATTGGCTTCTTATATGCCTATTGATTTCGAAGGTTTCCCTTGTGTATTAGGATGGTTTTATGATATTACGGAAGAAAAAAATCTCCAAAGAGAGGTGGAAGAACAAAGGGATGAGTTTAAAGCCCTTTTCAATACCTCTAAGGATGGTATCGCAATCTTGGATCATGAATCCAATTTCGTAGATTTTAATGACGCATATCTTGAAATGACTGGATTTACACGTTCCGAACTGCTAAAAACGTCATGCCTTTCGCTCAGTGCACCGGAGGATCAAGAACGTGCCAGACAGGCAATGCAAATTGTGTTTGAATCCGGATATATTAAAGGGTTTGAAAAAACGTGCATCGTCAAAGACGGAAAAAGACTTTATATCAATATGACAGCCACTCTTTTACCTGACAAAGAGCGAATCTTAATTACTACCAAAGATATCAGTGCGATGAAAGAACATGCCCGTCAGCTTGAACACTTGGCACACTATGATGCACTTACCGGGCTACCGAATCGTATCTTAGAATCAGACCGTCTGCAACAAGGGATGATTCAGACCCAACGGCACGGAAATCATTTGGCAGTGTTTTATCTGGATCTTGACGGCTTCAAACATGTAAACGATAACTATGGGCATAGCGTCGGAGATCAACTGCTCATAAACCTTTCAGCCCGGATGAAACAGGCATTACGCGAAGGAGACACCCTATCTAGATTAGGCGGAGACGAATTTGTCGCTATTCTTTCAGATATCAATAATCCGTCTGAAGCAATACCGATTATCCGCAGGCTTCTCGATGCAGCCAGTCGTCCGATCCAGCTCGGTGATTTTATTATTCAAGTGTCTGCCAGTGTAGGAGTCACCTTTTATCCTCAAGAACATGACGTAGATGGGGATCAGCTTGTCCGACAAGCCGATCAGGCGATGTATGTAGCGAAACAATCGGGTAAAAATTGTTACCATGTTTTTGGTTCTGAACACAGTTGAATAATTTAATCTTTAAAAATAGTTATAATTATGAATACTTTAAAATCTTAGGAGCCTGCTCTTGATAGCAATAGATTCATTACCTATCAATATTGCAATTTATCAGTATGAGAGCGGTGATTTTATTTTTGTTAATTTGAATCGAGAAGCAGAAAAAACAGAGAATCTAAAACGTGAAAATATTATTGGTAAAAAGCTGCAAGAAGTTTTCCCAGCTGTCAGAGAATTTGGTTTTCTTGATATTTTAGAACGTGTGTATACAACAGGTAAATCTGAACATTTTGAAGCTAATTACTACCATGATGAGGTACGGGAAGGTTGGCGTGTCAATGATGTGTCACGTTTGGATAACGGTCATATTATGGCTGTTTATACCGATGTTACAAAAGAGATGCAACTGACCAACTCGTTGGAATCGTTGGGAACTATAATCGATAAAAGCCTGCATGAAATCTATATCTTTCATCCTCAAACATTACAATTTTGTTATGCTAATGGGAGTGCATTGCAAAATATCGGCTATTCGATGAATGAACTCTCCCAGATGACTCCTGCTGATATAAAACCGGATTATACGTATGAGAAATTTTATAAACTTATTCAACCTCTTTTAACCGAAGAAATCCCGTTATTGACTATTGAAACTAAACATCAGCGCAAAGACGGGAGTCAATACGATGTTGAAGCGCGTATCCAAAAAATGATTTACCTCGGTAAAGAGCATCTTGTCGTCAATGTTATCGATATAACCGATCGTCTCAAGAATCAACATGAGATGCTGAAACTTCACCGCATTATCGAACAAAGCGATGATCTAATCATGGTCACCGATACCACCGGCATGATCGAATACGTTAATGATGCCTATACAAAACTGACTGGATGGCCTAAAGAGAAACTTTTGGGAGCCAAACCTTCTCTTTTAAAATCAGGAAATTTCCCCACACTCTTTTATGAGGATATGTGGAAAACAATTTTAGCCGGAAAAACTTATAAAGGAAATATTCAAAATCGTAAAAAAGACAACACCCTATTTTGGGAAGAAAAAACTATTACACCTATCAAATTGAAAAGCGAAGAGGTGACACACTTCATCTCAACCGGAAAAGACATCAGTGAGCAAATCAAGCTCAAAGAAGCACTTGAAGAGAGTGAACTGCTTTTTAAAACATTGACGGAAAGTACATTGGCAGGTATTTTTTTATATAGGGATACTTTTCTCTACGTAAATGACGCATTTATTAAAATGAGTGGATATTCTTTAGATGATCTAATGATAATGGGCCCAATTGATCTAGTTGCCCCCAAAGAGCGAGAGTTGATAGAAGAACGTATGCGATCGAGATTAAAAGGGGAATTACGAGATCAAAGTATTTACCAGGATTTGAAGATCGTGACTCGTTCAGGAGAAATACGATGGTTTTACATTGCCATTTCGACGGTAAAGTTTCAAGGAAAATGGACCGGTCTCGGAACGGCCATTGATATGACGGAACGTAAAAATATGGAAAAAAAGCTTGAGTATTTTGCGCAAACGGATGCATTGACAGGCTTGTATAATCGTCTAAAATTTGATGATATCATTCAGCGTGAAATTTCTTATGGAAAGCGTTATGAGGCACAACTTTCCCTTATTTATATGGATATAGATTATTTCAAAAAAATTAACGATACGTATGGCCATGATATCGGTGATACAGTTTTAAAAGAGATTGCCCAGATAATCAAAGATGTTTTACGGATAAGCGATTATCCGTTTCGCTGGGGTGGTGAAGAGTTTATCATTGTTTGTCCCAGTACCGACCTAAAAGAAATCAAGATTTTATCGGAGCGTTTACGTCAAAAAATTGCACAGAACAATTTTAGCATTGTTGATAAAGTAACGGTTAGTATCGGAATTACGCAGTATTCTGATGATGAGTCGATTGATGAAATGATTAAGAGAGCGGATCAAGCACTTTACCAAGCAAAAGAACGTGGTCGTAATCGAGTTGTAGAGCGTATAGATCAATGCTATGAGCAAATTCTAGTAACTAGTCACTCCGATGAGGAATAGCTTCTCCTACTCTATTTCTTCCTGCTCCTTTTGCATTATACAGGCCTTGGTCAGCACGTTTAAAGAGTGAAGAGATGGTATCGTTTTCATTAAATGTAGAGATCCCAATGCTGATGGTTAGTGTATCAATAAGTGGAAAATGAGCTTTTTCAACCTCAATACGCAATTTTTCTGCAAGTGAGTGAACATTATTCAAATCGATACCCGGACACAATATTAAGAACTCTTCCCCTCCCCATCGTGCAAATATGTCTAATTTTCGTATATTCGATTCTATGACTTTGACGAGATGTTGGAGAACTTCATCGCCTACGTCGTGTCCATAGGCATCGTTTATAGATTTAAAATAGTCAATATCAATCAATATCATTGAAAGTGGCAGAGAAAATCGTTTTGAGCGTTCTGTCTCAAGTTCAAAAAGAGCTTCAAATTTATGCCGATTATAAATACCGGTCAAATTGTCGATGCTGGCGATTCGTTGTATTTCTTGATTTAAAAGATTTTCTTGGGTCACATCTTTTCCGCTTGATACAAAACTGACAATATCCCCCTTCTCATCTTTCATGGGTGTGATAGTTTTATTCTCATAATATAAATCGCCGTTTTTCTTTATATTGATAATCGTACCTCTGAAAACATTCCCTTTCAATATAGTTCTCCAAAGTTCCTTATAAAATTCATTACTCTGTTTTCCGGATTTAAGGATCGTAAGGGTTTTATTAAGAACTTCATATTTTTCGTACCCCGTTTGATGCAAAAAGGCTTGATTGACATAGGTTATTTTCCCGTGTCTATCAGTGATAACAACAGCATCATCGATTTGTTCTATAACTTTTGAGAGTTTATCAAGTTCGAATCTAGACCGCTTTAACTCACGCATGTCCATTAGTATTCCAGAAAATGTTTCCCCCTCGACGGTCGCGCTTATCATTACCGGTACGGCCACAGAATATTTATCAAGTAGCTCAATTTCCATATTGGCAACATGACCCTCTTTCTGTAATATTTGTATTAGTTTATTGCGCTGCTCAGGTTGGGCATAACGGATACTGCTGTCTTGACCTATTAAATCTTCAGGCGAATCAAAACCTAGTATTTCAGTCAAAGCATGATTTACATAAATTATCTTTCCGGATAAATCAGCGCGATAGATACCTATCATTGCATTCTCAACAAGGTTTCTGTATTTTTTTTCTGATTTTTCTATTAATATTTGCGCACTTTTTTCTTCGGTGATATCATGGATGACCCCTCTCATTCTGAGTGGGTTTCCAAGATCATCCCATTCAGTATTACCTTCTTCTAAAACATAACGTATCATTCCGTCTGATTTGACAATTCTATGTTCGACACTGTAATCAATGTTGTGCACAAGACTCTTATTGACAGCTTCTTGAACTTTTTCTTGATCATCAGGATGAACACGTTCCAAAAATCCTTCATATGTCGCTTCAAATTGTTGTGGGAGAAGTCCAAAAATACGATAAATTTCGTCTGACCACCAGAGAGTATTAGCTTTTATATCCCATTCCCAATTTCCGAGATGGGCAATCATTTGTGCCTGGTTTAAACTTTCTGACACTTTTAATAGGGCTTGCTTACGCTGAAGGAGAATTTTTCGGCTTTGGTACATATACAATGCAAATAAAAAACTGACAATTACCGTTGTAATGCTAAGAGCATATAACAAATTGATCAGAGTTTCCTGATGCTTTTTAAAAAACGTCTGTGGCGGGTTAATAAAAATACTTTGCGATCCTATATCTGAGGGCAATAGAATGGCATGCTGTTTAAGTGCCACAGCATCAAATATCCATTTATTGGTATTTTCATGAAAGATAGGAATAGATAACTTTGGGTGAGACAAGATACTCAGCGCTAATTTTCCGGCTTCGGTTCCCTGAGCATTGCCATCAACAACATAGCCTCCTAGCACCCCTTGTTGGATATAACTGTCCTCTAAACTTAACACAATATAGCTGCCTGCATCTTTTATCTGCTTAAGGACATGATTAAGATTGATTAATTGACCATCGTGTGTTCGGAATGTACCTATGGAGGTCAAAATAACCGCTTTCCCTTTATACGATTTAAGTCTTTGCAGAAGAGAATCAAAGTCTTGATCGTTCGAAAATTCTATTTTTATCTTTCCATAATTGAGAGTATCATTTTTGATCTCATTTTGAGTCACTTGAGCCGTTGTCGATCCGTCACCTACGACTAATACTTCTCTCTCATCAGGAAATAATTTCGTGATGAGATTGAGATTAGGGAGGATCTCTTTTTTTTCAAAGATTCCGGTATATTGAGACTCATCCAGCATTTTTTGTTTTGATAGATCATTGACACCTGAAAAAATGACAGGAACAGAGGGAAAAATCTTCTCTTTATTATGAAGCATAAAATACAGAGCATTATCATCCGTTACATAGATGAGTTTTGGTTTATAGCCTTGGTACTTTTGACTCAGATAGTGGACAAAAGATTCCTCATACTTTTTATCAAAGGTTCGGCGTTTCGTATCGAGATATTCAGCAGAATAGAGTGGATAAAGATTGTCGGTATTATTCAAAACCTCTCTGAAACCATTGCGCTGAGCTTTTGTCCATGGATAGGCTTCATGATAGGAATGGAGTACAAAGATTTGATCATCAGCAACGAGTATATTTGCAAGAAAAATAAATAAAATAAATCTAACTTTAGTCAAAGAAACCTCTATATAAATTGAAATTAATTATATATCAAGATGGTTAAAAATTAGATAACGTTAATGAACAGTATAAAAACCCTTAAGGAACAAATAAATAAGGACACCACTGTATTTAATACGGTTGAGATAACTTCAAGAAACCGTATTCAAACGTAAAAGGTACCTGTTTGAGGGTGCTAAGGTTGATATAAGGCTTGACGCTTCTTCCGATGTAAAGTGAAACGTCAGTTCCTTTTTGCAAGAGTGCCGAATCGAAAGAAAACGTCAATATTTTATTCTTGTGGGCATGTTCAAGAATGAGCGAAAGGATAGCATCATCCGGTTCCATGAGTAAAATAAAGCCCTGTGTATTATTGATCTCTAACGCATCTTTCGGCGAAATAACTCTGATCGTAAAAGAATAATTGCCTACTACTCCGCCGTATTGACGTTCAAACATCATGATTAATCGTTGTGCAGCCTCTTTATGTGCCGGTCCAGCAACAATTACAAAGTTTACATTCGATTGAATACGTTCTTTTGTCCCCTGTTCCATCAAGGCTACTTTTGGAAATATTTTTACCCCTATTTGCAATAATGCCAAATCATAGGTTGTACCCCAAAGTACAAACGGCACTAGAAAAAGGAGGATAATTTTTTTCATTATTTTTTAAGAGCCATCGTCAATGTAAAGATCGCCCCCGTATCGCTATTGCGTACACCCAGAGTACCTTTCAAATGTTGTTCGACAATCACTTTGGACATATACAATCCGATACCCGTGCCTTTGCTATGAAGCTTAGTCGTAAAATAAGGTTCAAAAACACGCTCGACTATTGCGGATGGAACGCCTCCCCCCGTATCACTGATATCGATATAAAGGTGCAGTCTATCGCAACGCAAGGTAACTTCGATTTGCCCTCCGCTTCTATCAGATTTGCTTTTTATAGCATCTTTGGCATTATTAACAAGATTTAAAATCACTTGCTTGAATTCGTTGACAACACCAAAAATCTCTCCGTCGCATTTTTTCTGGACTACATAGGTGATATTGGCATAGTGCAGTTGTTCGCCTAAAAGATTGAATATTTCTTGGATTGGCTGGAGCGGATCGAAAGAGACGGACTCTTTATTCTTATTGAAAAAGTTCCGAAAATCATCGATGGTATTGGACATAAAAGCAAGATTATTATTGATGAGTGTGGTATTTTTTTCAAAATCATCATTTTCGATTAGCCCAAGAGCGCGTTTCAGGTTAATATCGGCGACTGCCAATCCAATAATATTGAGGGGTTGTCGCCATTGATGGGCGATGCTTTCTATCATCTCTCCCATCGCCGCAAGCCGGGACTGCTGGATTAGAAGCTGTTCTTTTTCACGACGCTTGCTGATTTCGCTCTCAACACGATTTTCGAGTTCTATGTTGATCTGTTCCATCTGTGTGCGATAGTTATCAATGGAGTCGAGCATTTTATTGGCCGAAGAAGTGATGGTTTTGATTTCAATATTTGAATTATCACATTTGAACGGCTCCGAGTGTTTATCAATCGTGTAATTCCCCATCCAAATGGATAGCTGACGAAGAACAAAAAACTGCTTGCGAAAATACCAAAAGGTGATGGCAAAAATCAGCAATGCGAACAGCGATAGAATGATAAGCTGCATAAAAAGTTTCATTTGGAGGTCATGTACATAATTATTTGAATAACTGATGACAAGCGTCGCTTGAGGCGTATGAGAAATAGAATCGACTATAGGGGTAGAGAACGTAATCGTCTCTTGAAGTCTGGATTGTGGATAGTGTTGTTCAAAAATTACTTTTTTATCGGCATCCAGCAACGATACATCTAAAATATTGGGATTTTGGAAAAAAGTACGCATCGTATCACTGAGCATATCTTGCTGATCAAATGTGAGATACGTTGAAATGATCGGTTTGAGTGTTTGGGTAACCAACTCGATTTTTGCTTTTTCACTATCATTGAGAACAGAAGAAACATTGATTTGAATAAAGATAAAAATTGGGGCTATAACCGCGATATAGAGCAGCCAAAAGACCCATGCAAATTTTCCGATAAGTGAGTGTGTCATCATAATCCAATAGTTAAGAACATAAATTAATATTATAAAAATGTTTGTTAATTTAGTATTAATTTCGCTACAATCTGCACACTTTATATACGAGCCTGCTGATGAAATTTTATTATGCGTTAATAAGTACCCTACTCTTTTCCTATACTGTTAACGCAGATGATGATTTTACATCATTATTGAATGAAGCTACGAATATTGCCACTAAAACCAAACTCAATATCGACTATCAGCCTTCGGTTGTTTCCGTTTTACATGCTGATAAACTTAAAAAAATCGGCATCACCAATCTGCATGAAGCCCTCGGGCTACTGCCCGGGATCGAAACATCGATTCTGCATACAGGATGGAAGCAGGTCATTTTTCGCGGAGCCTACAACCCCGATACGTTTGTTTTCGATAAGTACAAACTCTATATCGACGGTGTGGATGTCGGAAGCGATCTGTACAGCACCAGCTATTACTATCTCGACTTTCCGGTTGAACTGATCGACCGTATCGAAGTTCTTCGCGGATCGGCATCGACCATCTATGGTCCGGGAGCGTTTAGCGGAGCAATCAATGTCATCACGAAAAGCTCGCAGGCGCTCTCCGATGATGTGGTATTCGGATCGCTTGGAAGCTATGAGTATATGAAAGGCGGGTTTGTCAAACATCTCAATATGAGCGGCTGGAATATCGGAATCGACAGCTATTATCAAAAGAACAACAAAACACTCAACGCCGGCAGTGAGTTTGTATCGCCATATGAAGCTTCCTATGAGCGTTCAGACTACAACAGTTTGGAAAATTTTAAAGATTACTCCATCGGTGTTACGGCAAAGTATGATGATTGGAAATTGATTGCCCGCTACAAATCCGAAGTTACGGACAATTTTTACGGATTGAGTGAAGGGCTCGAACCCGTAACCGGCGGATATCAGCGTAATCAAAGCGGTATCGTAGAGATGCAAAACACCCATGACATCGGGCATGGCTTAACTCTAGAGACAAAAGCAGGAGTCAACTATTACGCCTTTACGTTTGACTCAACGGTGTATCAGGATTATTACGGAAGCGGTTTGATTATACGGATGAACCCTACCTACCGTCAACTCAATTCATACCTCGATATGAACCTCAGAGGAGTCAATATCGAGGATCATGCCTGGATGATCGGTGCAGGTCTGCAAAAGATCAATACACTGGAAAATGTCTATGGCACTACATTCCGTAATCCAGCACATGGTGGTCCCGCTGTCATCTCTGACTCTCTGGTGTATCTAAGCGGAGAATACGGAATATTAAATGGTGACAATGACCAATGGATAAAATCCGCCTATTTTCAGGATATCTACTCGATCAATGAGGACTTTGAGCTTTCTGCCAATATCAGACTCGATGATTATTCATTATTTGACAATATGCTCAGTTACCGCTTCGGTTCCGTTTATCGGCTGGACGAGGAAAATATCGTAAAAGCGATCTACGGACGTTCATACAGAGCCCCCTCTTACGTCGAAGCGTTTCAAGCTACCCAAGAAGGTTTAAAAACCGGAAATCCGTATCTGCATCCGGAACTCATGGACACATACGAATTGGCCTACACCCACAAAAATCCAAATACGATTATCCGAACCAATCTATTTTATTCGACCATGCGGAATGTCATTGATCAAATCATGAATGAACCCTTCTCCTTTCCGGGCGATTATGCCAACAACAGAGAGCGAAATGCCAAAGGGATAGAGATGGAATTTACCCGACATTTCGGCAATGGTTCAGAATTTATGGCAAATCTGTCGTATGTCAGAACTGAGTATTTCAGTCCCGATTACTCTAACCCGATCGAGTTCCAAAGCCCTGAAATTTCAGAAGTGTTGAGCAAAGGCTATTTCCTTTTTCCATTGACGCAGGCGTTGGGATTAAATACGGCTTGGTACTACAGCGGCCCCAAAAAAGGATACGATCGAGGAACGGGTACCGCAAAAACCTACGAGTCCATGATGGTGATCGATGAAAC
>NZ_JAQTQR010000086.1 GCF_028712165.1 Sulfuricurvum sp.
TAAAACAGGACCAAAATCAACTAATGCTATCCTGGCAATTGTATGCGAATCGAATCGTAAAGGGTTTGCACAAAATATTGCAGATGAAATCAACCAAAAATATAATGGCAAAGTAGGAAACTTAAACTTTATTGCAATAGCACTTAGCGTCGATGAACTGTTCACTCGTAATGATGTTTCTTTTGTTTATCTCACAACTATGAGTAACCGATCTGTTGATAAAATATCTGCATGGGGTATCTCAAATTCAATCCCGATATTTTCTTATAATGTATCTGATCTCGAGCGTGGAATATTAGGTTCCATAGCTATCGAACGTTCTACTGTTATTTACATTAATAAAAGTGTTCTAAAAGAAGGGAAATTTCATTTTAATGAAGCCCTATTTCAACTTGCGAGACTCATATGATCCAACACCTATATAATCTTCGAATATCTACAAAAATCATTTCCATGCTTATCCTTTCAGCTTTTCTTTTTTTCGCTGTTATAACCTTTGTGACCTTATCTATAGTACGTGATGTAACCATGAATACACAACGTGAAAAAGCTTCTTTATTAATCAATACAATTGCCCCTTCTGTAGCAATTTCTCTTTTTTTAGGTACAAAAGACTACACAGACAAGCTCTCAGCCATCACAAAACTAAATGAAGTCATAGCTTTAGAGATACTTGACAACCATGGGCAATCTATTGTCAATTATCATCAGGGAACAACCACTATCCCAGAAGAAACCATTCAAATAAACAAAGAGCTATTGGAACCCGGTTCGTTAAAACCGATTGGATCAATTAGCCTCACCTATTCAGGAAAAGCTTTTACGAAAGCAATGAATCGTTTTTATACATTATATGGGTGGATCGGAGCCAGTGTTTCAGTATTATTGTTTTTAATGCTGACTTGGATTAATCACCTGCTTTTGCCTATCAAATTAATTGCAAAAAAAGTCCGCGGATTTAAACTAGGTCAAAAAATCGACTTTAATATTCCCTATACCCAACGTGAATTCAATCAAATCATACATGCGTTTGAAGGGATGCAGGATCAAGTGCTGCACTATTCACATGAAATCGAAACCATCAACCAAAATCTTGAGAAAAAAGTAACCCTCAAGACGCATGAAGCGATGCAGCATCTCTATTACGACAACCTTACTTCCCTTCCGAACCGTCTTAAACTCCAAGAAGACTTATCGGAAAAACAAACCAATACGGTAGCGATATTAAATATTGACGATTTTAAAGAGATAAACGACTTCTTCGGTATAGATGCCGGTGATTCACTTCTTAGCCAAATTGCCCATTGGCTCGTTGATATGAAACTCTCCCCGTATCGACTTGGCGGTGATGAATTTGCCTTTAAAGTAAAATCAGGAAGCAGCGCATCTCAATTTCGTCATGACATTGAAATACTCCTCTCTTTAATGAGTGAGAAACATTTTATCATTGCTGATGAGACCATTCATATACGTGCTACTGTCGGAATCGCGATTGATAGTGACAAACCGTTGATCCATGCGGATGTCGCACTTAATAAAGCACGCCATGCTAAACTGCTTTATTCTGTATATGACCAATCAGAAGGGATAGAGCAACAATATCAAGCAAACATCGCCATGTCTGCACAGATACGACAAGCATTGGTTGAACATCGAATTGTCTGCCAATATCAACCGATTGTTTCATGCAGCAGCGGGAAAATAGAAAAATATGAAACGTTGGTTCGAATTCAAAATGAAGACGGATCTCTTATTGCACCCTATGACTTTTTACCGATAGCCCAAAAAACTAAACTCTATCATCATATTACTCAAGAAGTTGTCTACCAAGCGTGTAATTTATTTTCAACCCGCACTGAACAATTCTCAGTCAACCTATCAGGAAGTGATATATTGGACACACGTACCATAGCTACCATTGAAAATATTCTACGCCAAACGAAAACGGCTAATAGAATTATTTTTGAAATCTTGGAGTCGGAAGGGATTGAGAATTTTGATGAAGTTGCCTCTTTCATTACAAAAATGAAATCTTTGGGTGCAAAAATAGCCATAGATGATTTTGGCACCGGATATTCCAATTTTGAAAACATCCTCAAATTGAATGTTGATATTCTCAAGATCGACGGATCTTTGATTAAATCAATCGACCAGAATCCTCGACATCGCATAGTTGTAGAAGCCATTGTTGACTTTGCCCATCGTATTGGTATTCACACCGTTGCCGAATACGTTTCCTCCGAAGAGATACTCAAAAATGTTACGGATTTAGGCATTACCTATGCGCAAGGGTTCCATACCGGAAAACCGCAGTTTTTAAATTAATCACTCTTGTAAAATTTAAAGTCAGCCATGTTATAATTTCAAAATTTTTTACAAGGGCTGCTTATGCTAACCGATCGCGTCAATATACTCTCCGAATCGATTACCATTGCTATCAGTACGTTAGCGCAAGAACTCAAAGCGCAAGGAAAAAACATCCTCAGTTTCTCAGCAGGAGAACCTGATTTTGACACTCCTCAAGTGATCAAAGATGCAGCAATCAAAGCCATTAATGACGGCTTTACCAAATACACTGCTGTTGACGGAATTCCTGATCTTAAAGCGGCTATCGCACAAAAACTAAAACGGGATAATCATCTCGACTATAAACCAAATCAGATTATTGCAAACAACGGTGCGAAACACTCGCTTTACAACCTTTTTGCCTGTACCATACAAAATGGCGATGAAGTCATTATTCCTGCACCGTATTGGGTTACGTATCCAGAACTCGTAATGTATTGCGGAGGAACTGTCGTTGAAATCATGACGGATGATGCAAGCGGATTTAAAATCACCCCTGAACAATTACGTGCGGCATTGACCCCAAAAACGAAAATGTTGATTCTAACCTCACCATCAAATCCGACCGGTGCCGTCTACTCACGTGAAGAACTTACGGCTCTTGGAAAAGTCTTAGAAGGGACTGATGTACTCGTTGCCAGTGATGAGATGTATGAAAAATTGATTTATGACGGTGAGTTTACATCGGCTGCGGAGGTGAGTGATGATATGTTTAAACGTACTATCACAATCAACGGACTCAGTAAATCAGTAGCGATGACCGGATGGCGTTTCGGATATATGGCTGCAGCCAATACTGAAATTATCCAAGCAACCAAAAAGCTCCAAAGCCAAAGCACTTCAAATATTAACAGCATTACGCAAAAAGCGGCTATCGCAGGGCTTAACGGTGCTGCAGATGCCGATATCGAAGCGATGCGAGTAGCATTTAAAGCGCGTCGTGACGAAGCGGTAAAACTGTTTAATGAAGTTGAAGGTCTTTCGGTACTTTCACCATCAGGTGCTTTTTATCTGTTCGTCAACATAAAAGAAGTCAGCAACGATTCCATGGAGTTTTGTAAAGCACTTTTAGAAGATCAAGGTGTTGCTGTTGTTCCGGGTGTCGGGTTTGGCAGTGAGGGATATTTTAGATTCAGTTTTGCCACTGATATCGAAAGTATTCGTGAAGGTATCAAACGAATCGCTGCATTCGTTGCTGCTAAAAAATAATTCTTCTAGGTTCGTGGGGCGAGCACTCAAACCATGAGCTTTTTCGTCACCCTTTAACGAAGTCAGGGTGAACGAAAATATAAATCATTTTATACTTTTTAACGCCTCAATGACTGCATCAATATTACCCATCGGAAGATGGACTTTCCACTCCGGATTTTTGGCATCACCGGATAATGAGATTCCGATACTTGCTACACTGTCACTGCCCTCACCGTAAGGTTCATCTACTTTACTGATAGATATAATCCCTTTTTTTGTTCCATCCAATGGAATCTCTTTCATAATCGTGACTGCAGAACTCATAATCTCTCCTAATAAATAACTGTATAGGAAAGAGTTTAGCCGATTTTGGCTAAAGCAATCTTAAAAAAACAGTAATTATTCGGAGCCTTGAGCTTTAAGGTTATTTCCGTAAATAAAAGCATACATTTTTCGGTAATAACGTTCATTCCGAGTTCGATCGGTGGCACTGAAATGGTGATAACGTCCAAGCGTCTCCCATGAATATCCAAAACTTTTGACCAATTTGGTCAATATTGCATTTGCTTGTTCACGAGCAGTTGTATCTTCAAAATATTCATGAAGTATCGGATTAGGATGGTATTTATAGTTGATTTGATAAGGCCCGAGATCCAGGTTTACAATACCGCCGTCAATCAACGCTTGAGCTTGCAGACTGCACTCTGTGCTTGATCCGCATTTGATGATATGACCGCTGACTGCAAACCCTGCTGCGGCTGCACGCTGTGCTTCCTCATCCGCATTAATACGTATAACATTGGGATTGCATTCTCCGCTCTCAATAAGACATTCGCAGTGCTTGATTGCATCGAGAACAATATCAGGCATTCGGATATCGGTAGGCTCTCCATCAGCACATAATAAACTGCCGATCATCATTAAGCCTACTATCGCTATTTTCATGCCTTGTCCCCTTTGCCTTAAGATTCTAATATTTTAGCAAGTTTCGCCTGCATTTTCAGCCACAATTTATGTTCCATTAATGGAAACCCGCTATAGACACCCTTATTTATGATACTTTTTGTAACACCGGAACGTGCTGCCAATGTGGTAAAGGGAGCAATACTAAGATGTCCCGCTGTAGCGCTTTGCCCTCCCATGACAACATTTCTACCTAATGTAGTCGATCCGGCAAGACCGGATTGAGATACCATGATAGAGTATTCACCTACCACACAATTGTGTCCGATCTGTACTAAATTATCAATTTTAACGCCCTGTTTGATAATCGTCGATCCAAATACAGCACAATCAACAGTCGTATTCGCACCGATCTCAACGTCGTCTTCAATAACAACATTACCGTTTTGATACAGTTTAACATGCTCTCCCATTTTTGTATGGGCATATCCAAATCCGTCGCTGCCGATGACACTTCCCGCATGAATCATCACATTATCTCCGATTATGCAATCTCGATATACCGTTACATTGGGATAAAGGATTACATTATCACCGACAACCGCTTCAGCACCGATGTAAACACCGCTCATAATCGTACTGTTTTTACCGATTCTTGCACCGTTTTCAATATGTGCGGTGGGGTAGATGACACTACCTTCGCCGATTATTGGTTCAACATCACTGCTACGTACTGATTTGGCAAAATACTTTGAAATCTTTGCTAAACTCAAATACGCTTCATCAGACTCTAGTGCAATCACACCCGATGGCAAAAGATGTGCTTTCGACGCAGGGAGTATAACGGCAGAAGCTTTCGTGGATGAAAGATCTTTTTCGTATTTTGAATCAGAGAGAAAAGAGATCTCACCCTCTTTTGCATCACGGAGAGTATTCATACCGATTATCTCAATCGTGTTAGGAGTCTCTTTATTCCCTAGAATAGAAGCTATTTCATTAAGCGTCATTGTATCTTATCTCTCAAGCGCGACGGAGCCGCTTCTAACAATCTCTTTTGGATGAAAACGTTTGATTGCTTCAAGAAAATGGTTGATTCGTGACGGCTCATCAGAAACTGTTACAATCATCGTATCGCTTCCGACATTCACAATCCGGCCGTTATACGCATGCGTTAATGCTTCTATATCTCCCAGCGATTCAGACATCGGTATTTTTACCAATGCCATTTCGGTTTCTACCAAATCAGCATGTTCATATACTTTGAGTACCGGAATAAGTTTATGAAGCTGTTTTGTGATTTGTTCAATCACACGTACCGATCCTGAGGTTACAATCGTGAGACGAGAATATTTCGAATCAGGAATCGGAGCCACAGTAAGGGACTCTATATTGTATCCTCGACCTGAGAACAAGCCTGCGATGCGCGAAAGTACGCTCGCCTCATTCATGACAATAACGGAAATAACGCGACGTTCTGTTTGTTCCATCATTTCTCCTTGTACTCTAACATCATATTAAACAGCGATCCGCCTGCCGGTACCATCGGCAATACATTCTCGAATCGATTAACCGCAACATCGATGATTGCAACGACATTTTTTTCAATAGCATCTTTGAGTGCAGCATCGAACTCTTCTTTGGTTGTTACACGGTAACCGACTCCGCCGAATGCATCCGCAAGTTTGACGAAATCAGGCTGAATCGATAAATCGGTTTGCGAATGGCGCTTGTCATAAAACAGGGTTTGCCATTGGCGTACCATTCCCAAAAAGTTATTGTTCAAAATAACATTGATGACCGGAAGCTTGAATTCCACTGCCGTCATCAACTCTTGAATATTCATCAAAATCGAACCGTCACCCGTAATATTGATGCTGACGCGTTCCATATCGGCCCGTTTTACACCGAGTGCTGCCGGGAATCCGAATCCCATAGTCCCAAGTCCACCGGAACTGACCCATTGACGCGGTCGGGTAAATGGATAGAACTGAGCCGTCCACATTTGGTGTTGTCCGACATCCGTCGAAATATTCGCATCATCTCCCAAAAGCTGTCCGATGCGTTCAACAACCCATTGAGGTTTTAGACGATCGCCCTCTTCTTTATAAGAGAGAGGATGCAGTTTGTTAAAGTTTGCAATCGTATTGTGCCATTGTGTATAACGTGCAGGATCAATCTGCTCTTTTGCCAACGGTATCATCTGCTCAACAACATTTTTGACATCACCGACAATCGGATAATGGGCATGAACCAATTTCGAAACACTCGCAGGATCAATATCAACATGGATAATCTGCGCATTTTTTGCAAACTCAGAAAGCTTTCCGGTAACACGATCATCGAAACGGGCACCCAAGGCAATAACCATATCGGTTTCAGACATCGCCATATTTGCCGCATACGATCCGTGCATCCCCAGCATAGAGATCAACAACGGATCATCATAACGAAGCGTTCCGCGTGCCATAAAGGTTTCTACAGCCGGTATTTGTGTCATTTTTGAAAACTCTCGAACCAATTCAGCTGCATTGGAATTAATAACTCCTCCGCCTATATAGAGCAATGGACGTTTTGAACCTGCAATCGCCTCGATCGCTTTTTTGATCTGACGGGTATTACCCTTGGTTGTCGGTTTATACGTTTCCAAATCAACTTCTTTGGAATAATCGAATGTTGCAATTTGTGCCGTGACATCTTTTGGAATATCGACATGGACAGGACCCGGTCGGCCGGTACGTGCAATGTAAAATGCCTCTTTGAGAATACGCGGCAGATCTGCGGCATCGGTAACCAAATAGTTATGCTTTGTACACGGTCTGCTGATACCGACTGCGTCGATCTCTTGGAATGCATCGGTTCCGATCAATGACATCGGAACCTGTCCGCTGATAAGAACCAAAGGAATTGAGTCCATATAGGCATCTGCCAAACCGGTCACACCGTTTGTAAATCCAGGTCCCGAGGTAATCATCGCAACCCCGACTTTGCCAGATGCCTTTGCGTATCCTTCTGCTGCATGCACTGCAGCTTGTTCATGACGGGTCAAAATATGTTGAAATGAGCGTTGTTTATAAATCTCATCATAGACGTTCATGATCGCCCCACCTGGGTAGCCGAATACCACTTCGACTTCCTCGGCGATGAGTGCTTCGATAACCATCTGTGCACCGCTGATTTGCATGTCGTCTCCTTATACGATAAAAATATGGGAATATAACTGAAAAAAATTAGGAAATTATAAAAGAAAGAAGCTATAAATTACGTTAAAAGAGCACAATATAGGGGAAACACCTCTTAGAGGAGTTCCAATTTGTACAAAAATAGACGCTCTTTGTAAGAAGGGATATCCAATTCTTGACGATATTTCGCGATTACACGTCGTACCATTTTGACCCCGAAGCGATCTTCAATCATCTCATGAAGCGTTTTGTCACTGAACGGATCGTCTTTATTCTCACTCGTAACAAGGCGTTTAAGAAAGTGCTTGATTTCTGACGTTGATACTTCCCCGATAGAGTTCGAGAAAAAGTCTTTGAATGCGTACAAGCCACGCTCTGTTTGAATGTATTTATCGGCAATTGCGCGTGAAATCGTGGATTCATTAAAGCCCAGTTCATCGGCTACATCTTGTAGGCGGAGTGGTTTAAGTTCTCCCCCCATAAAAAAGCTATATTGTTTTTCGATTAGAACCAAAGCAACGTTATACAGTGTCGCTTTACGCAAATCAAGGAGCTTTACCAGTTCACGAGCCTCTTTGAATTTTTGTCTCGCAAAGTTGTCGTATTTGTCGATCATGTTGACCTGTAAATCGGGATAAAACGCATGATTGATCCGTATGTTTAATTCAGAGCCTGCAAACTCAACAAATAAATCCGGAGTAATCTGAGATTCAGGCTCCATATACTCCAGTGCCGGAGGGTTTTTAAGGTGCTGTAATACATGTTTTGCATCATGAAGACGCGGATGATTGATGAATTTTTCCATTTTATCAAACTGCAAAATCATCGCACCAAGCAAAATACTGAGTTCATCATCAAGATCGTGGTCACTCAATTGAAATAAAAAAGACTCTTTATAATCCACCGCACCTACACCCGAAGGCTCGAGATGAGCAAAGCGCTGGCGTACACGTTCAACCGTATGAGCATCCGTATCACATTGTGCGGCTACTTCTTCGACACTTCCCTCAAAATATCCCTCATCGTTGATGTAATAGATAATTTGTCGGGCTATTTTTTGCGATATTGGCGTTGGGAAAAGAGGAGCTACGATTTGTTCGTCAAGTTTTTCATATAACGAGGTCGAAGAGATACTGAGCCATTCGATTTGTTCACTTGAGGAGTTCGAAACATAGTTTTGAAATGCTCCGTAAGCTGCCGTACCGCCGGACTGAGAATTGGACTCTTCAAAGCCGGATTTCACTTCTAAGCAGGGATTTTCATTCGTAATAACTTGCAAATGTTTTTCAAGATCATTCAATGAACATTGCAAAAGAGGCAGCCATGTTTGCATCGATAATCGGGGAAGTTGCTTTTGTTTGTAAGATAAAGTTGTTTGCATAATAAGCCACCTAAAAAATATACATTATTACAAAAAATGCATATTGTGTTCTTGTAAAATTATAGGCTTATTTTAGGCAGTAATATGATTAAAAAAGAGGCAACTCAGCAAAAGCTGAGTTGAAAGATGGGTTTAGTATTTAATACGTACCAATCCGTTTGGTGCGACGACTTTCATCTGACATGCAAGACGGGCTTTAGGGCTGGTTTCACCAACTGTTTTAAGAACCGCTTTTTCTTTGTCGTTGATTTCGCTCATGTATTCCATACCTGATTCAATCATTACGACACATGTACCGCATTCACCGTCACGGCATCCGAATGGAAGCGCACTTCCTGAAGCCTCTACGATGTCTTGGATCGTTTTGCCCGGGTGGACATTGATCGCCAAAAAGTCATTCATAATTTCTACACGTGTTGTCATCCCAACTCCTTGTATATTATATTTTTTTTAACACTTCATGAGTAATACTCATAAAGCCACCACGAATCGGTTATTTATATGGTTTCACCAATATTGAAGAGTTTTTGATCGCACATTGACAAGCTAAACGTACCGGAGTCGGACGATTATATTGTTGAGCGATTTCAGCTTCTTTTTTATTGATTGCACCCATTTGCATCAATGTTTCAAGCTCTTTATCATCCATATAAACAGCTTGTCCTTTTGATGAATAGTCTTCGGTTGTTGAATCCATTTTTTCATCATTGGAAATTTCTTCAACACGAACTGCACAGCTCGCACACATTCCATCTGTACAATCAGAAGGAATTGAAATACCGTTACTTTGAGCGACACGTAATAATACGTCACCGGTTTTAGCAAAAACACGTTTGTCTTGCTTTTCACCAAATCCGCAAAAAATCACACTGACCATCTTGAACCTCCTCATATTTCCCGCACGATATACTCATGACTTTATATCAAATGCAGTATGCACAAATCTCAAAAAGTGTAGATTACTCCTCCTCTTCTTGAGATTGCGCAGCTTTTTCAGCGGCTCTCTTGGCCCGATGTTCTTTGAGCCATTTTAATTCTTCGGCGACTTCATCATAGCCATCCTCTTCGAGTGCACTTTCAAGTTCTGCTTCACGGCATCCAAAGGTAAGCCCTTCTTCAATAAAGTTGACTTCGTAAACTCGAATAGTCTGTAAAAAATCACCAATTTTACGGACGTATCCCTCAGAACCCGCTTCAACGAGAACATCACCGACTTTTGCATGCGGATAGGTTCCGTCATTCCGGATTGCTTTCACAAGACGGACTCTTTCCCCGATTCTGAAAACCGAAAGAATTTCATCTTTTGTTGACATTTTATAAAGGTTAGTTTTACGTGCCTCATTGTTAATAGGCATTGATTCACTGTCGTGTACAGACGATTCTAAATCGGCTTGTGCCGAGTCAGCTGTTTTTTCTAAAAAATCAGAAGCTGATATTTGTTTGGCTTGTGCAGGCGTGGACTCCATGACTGACCTCCTCTACATCATTACAGCTGCTTGATGTCGAACAGGTTCCGCAAGCACTAGGTTTATCAAACATTGCCCAGACATCGGCAGCTGATGGACTATAGCCGTTCTCAAAGTTTTTATAAACGGTAATAAGGGCAAATTTATAGAACTCAAGTAATTTTTCATCGCTTCCCATATCATGATCTTTGGATTTATCGACCAACTCACCAAATTTTTTCATGATATGAAAACGCTTTGCGTTCACAAGACGCTCATCGTATTCCAAATCGAAAAAATCAAAGAAATCTTCGGTATCGGTAATTTTTTGAAATTCGGCTAATGTTCCCATCGTATGCTCCTTGTATTACTCGTTATGCAATTTTGACTCTA
>NZ_JAQTQR010000087.1 GCF_028712165.1 Sulfuricurvum sp.
ATTACCAACGCGATCAAATATACCAAATACGGTGAAATAATCCATGTCGGGGTACAGTGTGATACTTCCAAATGCCTTTTTTGGGTGGAAAGCCGATCCCAAAAAATTCATGATTCCCAAAAGATTTTTGAGGCATACTATAGGGAACGTAAAAAAACAGACGGTTTTGGCTTGGGGCTGAGTCTGGTAAAATCGATCTGTGATGAAGACGGGGTGGAGATCAAGATTGTCTCTGACAATGAGTTGACCCGTTTTGAATATCATTTTAAAAAGGGGAACGGTGAAAATACTTCTGCTTGAAGACGAACAAATGCTCAGTGAAGCGATTCATGAATATTTGTTGGCGTTGGGTCATCGTGTCACACTTTTTTTTGATGGATATGAAGCACTTGAGACGCTGAAGCAGGAGACGTTTGATCTGTTGATTTTGGATATTAATGTCCCCGGAATAGACGGTTTGGATCTGCTCGAACAGCTGCACATGCTCAAAATACGCCCTCCCGCTATCTACATCAGCGCACTGGTGGATATCGAGGGGATCAGTCGTGCCTATGATTTGGGATGTTACGATTATCTGAAAAAGCCGTTTCATCTCAAAGAACTTTCGCTTCGTATCGATAAAGTGATGCAAAGCTGTGCAACTCCCCAAAATCATTTACGTCTTTCAAAAAGTTACGGATACGATGCTTCCACCTCTACATTGATGTGTGATAACGTAACACAGACCTTGACAAAGCGTCAGCTTCAAATTATTGACCTTCTCGCACGTAATCGTGGCAGAGTAGTCGATTTTGATCAATTTCGCTCCTATGTATGGGATGAAGAGTACGTGGATAACCCGACAATTCGGGCAGAAGTGAGCCGCTTAAAAAAAATCCTCAAAGAAGACTTTATACAAAATATTCGCGCGTTAGGTTACATGATCGATATCCCGCGTAACTATTAAAGTTACTTTTTTACACACAATCTCCTTTTTCAGGCAATTCAATAGGATAAATTTTTCTAATTTTACAAATGCTACGTTCTTGCTACGTTTCGTTTACATAATGGCAGTGTGAAAAACTTATGAAGGAGTGAGAATGAGAGGTACAGTATCTCTATCGCTTTTGGCGTCAGCTTTGGTGGTGAACGCTTTTGCAGCCGATGATTTGGCAGGAATGTTTAAAGAAGGAAAAGCAAGCGGACAAATCCGTGCTTTTTATATTGATCGTGATTATTCACCTGGCGTACATCGTGATGGACTTTCTCTTGGTGGTTATCTAAAATACGAAACCGGTTCTTTATATGGTCTCAGTGCTGGGGCAGCATTTTATACGACAAACAAATTAGACAGTAAAAGTTCAGTTGCGGCTGAAAATGATACTACACTTTTCGGTTCAAACGGAGACAATGAAACGTATCTTGGTGAAGCGTATTTGCAGTATAAATACGGCAATACTGCCTTTAAAGCCGGACGTCAAAAACTCGATACTCCTCTTGCCGGGTCTGATGATGCACGTATGCTTCCGAATCTTTTTGAAGCGTATGTATTAAGCAATACGGATGTGAAAGATACAACGTTGATTGCAGCTCATGTGACAAAATTCGCGGCGGGAACGTTTGCGAATGCTTATAATAATCAACCTGCAGCATTGTCTTTGACTTCTGGTTATAGTGGCCTAGCAGGTGCAACCAGCATGGTAGGTAAATTTACGAATATGGGTGAATATGCTATCGGTAAAAATACGGATGGCGTAAGTGTCGCAGCGGCAATCTATTCGGGTGTACCGGGATTAAAATTGCAGTTGTGGGATTATTATGCTCATGATATTCTCAATGCTATCTATGCTGAAGTGAACTACGGATGGAGCTACAGCAGCGGTGTAGCACCGTATGTAGCGGCTCAATACATCAAAGAAGATGATGTCGGCAGCAGCTATGCGACTAAAGTGAACAGTGATTTCATTGCTGCAAAAGCAGGGGTAAAAGTGGCTAATTTTGACCTCTATGCAGCAGTCTCCCAAAATAGCAAGGATTCATCAGCCGCGATCAACGGCGGAACCATCACACCATGGGGTGGTATGCCTGCTTATACGCAAGGGATGGTAACACGTCACCAATTTATGGCGGGAACCGATGCGTGGAAAGTAGCGGGAAGCTATAACTGGAAAGATATGGGTATAAATCTTAATACGGGTGTTTATTACACCTCATTTGATATGGATGCTCTAAACGGCTACTCAGCTAATCATGCATGGACGGCTACTGAAGCAGGATTTGATTTTATTTATTCTCCTGAAGCAGTCAAAAATCTACAACTTCGTTTCCGTGGAAATTTCCCGCGTGATTTCAAAGAAACGACAACTGTCGGCACTGGTTGGGATGAATATCGATTTATTGCCAACTACAACTTTTAAAGGAGGTTGAATTATGAAACAAGAGATGGTCGATCGTATTAAAAACGATCCTGATTTTATTCATCTTGTCAAAACACGCAGCTCATTTGCGTGGACATTGACAATCGTTATGTTGGTTATTTACTTTGGCTTTGTATTGACGATCGCATTTGATCCGTCTATCTTGGGTGCACAGCTCTCAGCAGACTCTGTTACCACAGTGGGAATCCCTGTAGGTGTCGCTGTCATTGTTATCGCTTTTGCATTGACAGGAATTTATGTTCGTCGTGCTAACGGTGAGTTTGATGAATTGACCGCTAAAATCAAAGCTAAAGCAAAGGGAGAATGATGAAAGCGTTATTATTAGCTCTTTTCTCTGTCGCTGCGTTTGCCGGTGAGGCACTATCGGGCGCTGTTGAGAAGCAACCATTGAATATGTCAGCAATTACCATGTTTATCATCTTCGTCGGGGCAACCTTGGGGATTACCTATTGGGCGGCAAAACGTACCAAAACGGCAAAAGATTTCTATACGGCCGGCGGCGGTATTACTGGTTTTCAAAACGGTATGGCGATTGCAGGGGACTATATGTCAGCAGCATCGTTTTTGGGGATTTCTGCCCTCGTTTACGGCAAAGGGTATGACGGTTTGATCTACTCTATCGGATTCTTGGTCGGTTGGCCGATTATTTTGTTTATGGTAGCTGAACAGCTCCGTAACCTCGGTAAATATACCTTTGCGGACGTTGCGTCGTATCGTCTTCAACAAACCCCTATCCGCACATTGGCGGCATTCGGATCGATCTTGACCGTTATTTTGTATTTGATCGCTCAAATGGTAGGGGCTGGAAAATTGATCCAACTTTTATTTGGTCTTGATTACGAAGTTGCGGTTATTTTGGTCGGTGTATTGATGATCCTTTACGTAACATTCGGTGGGATGTTGGCGACTACATGGGTACAAATTATCAAAGCGTTCTTGCTCCTTTCCGGTGCGACGTTTATGGCGATTGCGGTTATGGCTCACTATAACTTCAACTTTGAATCCTTGTTCTCTACAGCGGTTAGTATGAAAGATCAGACTATTATGGCTCCGGGAGGTTTGGTCAGTGATCCGATTTCAGCTATTTCACTCGGTATTGCGTTGATGTTCGGTACTGCCGGACTTCCGCATATCCTTATGCGCTTTTTCACCGTCAGTGATGCAAAAGAAGCACGCAAATCGGTTTTCTATGCGACAGGATTTATCGGGTATTTCTATATCTTGACGTTCATCATCGGTTTCGGTGCGATCGTAATGGTCTTCAAAAACCCTCAATATCTTGATTTGGCGAAACAAGCGACTGATGGCGGATTCCCGATCCTCGGCGGAAACAATATGGCGGCAATTCACTTGTCTCATGCAGTGGGCGGCGACTTCTTCCTCGGATTTATCTCTGCGGTTGCATTTGCAACGATCCTTGCGGTTGTTTCAGGTTTGACATTGGCAGGGGCTTCTGCGATTTCACATGACTTGTATGCCAGTGTTATCAAAAAAGGTAAAACGGATGGATTGATGGAGATGAAAGTTTCTAAAATCGCTACAGTTGTATTGGGTATTATTGCAATCTATTTAGGTATTGCGTTTGAAGAACAAAACATCGCGTTCATGGTCGGATTGGCATTTGCGGTTGCCGCGAGTGCAAACTTCCCGATTTTGTTCCTTTCTATGTATTGGTCAAAACTCACTACTCGCGGTGCATTGATCGGTGGGTCATTGGGTCTTTTGACTGCAGCAGTATTGGTTATCCTCGGACCTACGGTTTGGGTTGACTTTTTAGGAAATGCGGAAGCTATTTTCCCATACAAATATCCGGCTCTCTTCTCTGTAAGTGCGGCGTTTATCGGAATCTGGTTCTTCTCTGTTACGGATAAAAGTGAAAACTCACGCAGAGAAATTGAGGCGTATGAAGCGCAATACATCCGAAGCCAAACCGGTATCGGTGCTGAAGGTGCTGTTGAGCATTAATTTGAACGTCCAAGGAATAAAATCCCTTGGACTGCGCTAGCCGCTAAGGCACTAAAGCTTGCCCCGTTCGGGGCAGATTTTTTTCAATAGAATTAGGAGTATACTTGAGTCTTTTTGATCAAAAAGCACTTTTGATGTCGATCCATCCTTTTGACCTTTTGGGAGAGAGGATGATCGAAAAACTGATGACCCAGATGGATATCGCCTATTATCCCAAAGAGACGGTTCTGATCGCTCCGAGGGTGAGAGCAGAATCCCTCTATATCATCATCAAAGGGATAGTCAACGAAACCATCGACGGTGAACTCCAAAACGTTTACGGGGAGCGCGACAGCTTTGACGCGAACTCCCTGATATACGGCAATACTCAAAGCACCTTTATCGTAGACGAAGATCTTATCTGCTATGAACTCCCGAAAGAAGCCTTTCTAAACCTCCTCCAAGATGTCGAACCGTTCCAAAATTACTTCATGCAAGATTTCATCACCAAACACCAAAATCTAAAAGAGCGTCAGCACCAAAATGAACTTACCCCCTTTATGGTTTCCCGTGTTGATGAGATCTATCTGCATACGCCGTGTTTTGCAGATGCATCCGAGAGCATCATAGAAGCATTGCAGAAAATGGCGCATCAGGGGGCACAGGTAATTTTGGTTCGGGATGGAGAAGTGATCGGTATCGTAACCGATACCAATCTGCGCGAACGTGTTCTCTTGAGAGGAAAAAGTACTGCGGATGCAATCGGTGACATTGCGACGTACGGTCTTTTTACGATCGAACGTAGCGATTTTTTGTTTAATGCATTGCTCCTGTTCACCAAACACGGCGTCAAACGGCTCGTCGTTACAGAGGGGAATAAAATTGTCGGTATTTTGGAGCAGCTTGATCTTTTGAGCCATTTTGCCAACCACACCCATCTCATTGCAGCGTCTATCGACCGTGCCAACACGCTTGATGAGCTTCAAAGTGCTCAGCGTTCGCTTACCCATCTGGTACGTTCATTAACGACAAAAGGGGTGCGGGTACGGTATGTATCCAAACTGGTAAGTGAGCTCAATGCAAAACTCTATCGAAAAGTTTTTGAGATGGTTGTTCCCGAGTCGATGCAAACCAATTGCGCTTTGATCGTTATGGGGTCTGAAGGGCGCGGTGAACAAGTGCTTCGTACGGACCAGGATAACGGTCTTATTATCCGAGACGGAGAGGATGAATCGTTATTTGTTCCGTATATGATGGAGCTAAACCGCTATTTGCTTGAGTTGGGATTCCCTAAATGCAGCGGTAATGTAATGGTTTCCAATCCCTATTGGCGTCATGATGTTACAGGCTATAAAAAAATGGTTTCCGAATGGGTCGAAACGTTTAACGAAGAGAGTTTGATGGGTTTATCGATCTTTGTAGATGCTCAGTGTGTGGCAGGAGATGCTGCATTGCTTCAAGAGTGTCGGGAGTATCTTTTTGACTCGTTTGAAGGGCGAAACGATGTGATGGCCCATTTGGCAAAAGTGGTTTTGGCATTTGAAACACCTCTGAGCCTCATCGGCGGATTTGTATTGGGAAGGGCTGAACACGAAAGCGAACTCGATATCAAAAAAGGGGGCATTTTCGCGATAGTCCACGGTATCCGTGTTTTGGCACTTGAGCACAAAATTGAGTCCACTAACACGATTGAGCGGATTAAAGAACTGAATAATATCGGTTTATTTGATAAACGTTTTGCCAGTGAGCTGATCGAAGCCTACGATACTCTCCTCAGTATCCGTTTACGTTCTATTCTGTCTCAAAAACAGATTAGTGACGTTCAAAATTATGTTAATCCGAAATTGCTTACGAAAGCCGATCGTGATTTACTCAAAGATTCGTTTAAAATCGTCAATACCTTCAAAAAATTTCTCACGTACCATTTTCATCTTGGAATGGTGGTGTGATGTTTGAAAATTTCAAACGTTCATGGAACCGTCGATCTTTAAAAGATGAGAGCTATGAATGGATGTTTGAACCCTATGAAGGGGATGAAGTAGTAGTATTTGATACCGAAACAACGGGACTCAATACAAAAAAAGATGCAGTACTGAGTATCGGTGCGGTTAAAATTAAAGGTGACCGCATCCTTACCTCGGAGAGTTTTGAAATATTTATGAAACCTTCACGAGAAATCAGTGCTGAAAGTATTAAAATCCACCATATCCGACCGTGCGATTTGGAGAATGCCATAGAGCCGTTGGAAGGGGTGGAAAAATTTTTGAAATTCATCGGAAACCGCCCGTTAGTGGGCTATTATCTGGAATTTGATGTGGCGATGATGAATCGTCTTATCAAGCCGTGGCTGGGCATAACTCTGCCGAATAAACAGATTGAGGTTTCAGGAATCTATTTCGATAAGAAAATTGAGCTTATCCCACAAGGAAATATTGATTTACGGTTTGATACAATCTTACGTGATTTAAAAATCCCGAGAATGGGTCAGCACAATGCGTTAAATGACGCAATTATGACTGCAATGGTCTACATAAAACTAAAACATACGCACAAACTACACTAAGGAGCCTTAATTATGAGCGATACCGTAAAACCGACTTTTCACCCGAACCGAGAGTTTGCAAAGCAAGCCCGTATTAAAAATATGTGTGAATATCATGATCTGCAAACATGGGCACATGAAGATTATGAAGGATTCTGGGGGCATTTTGCCAACGAAAAAATTGACTGGTTTTCACCGTATACCCAAGTTCTCGATGAGAGCAATGCACCGTTCTACAAATGGTTTGTAAACGGTAAACTCAATGTCGCTCACCAATGTATCGACCGTCACCTCTCAAGCCGCAAAAACAAAGCGGCGATTATTTTCGAAGGCGACCGCGGTGATAAACAAATCATCACTTATCTCGAGCTTTACTACAACGTTAATAAATTTGCAAATCTCCTCAAAAACGAGTTTGACGTTAAGAAAGGTGACCGCGTTGTTATCTATATGCCGATGATTCCGGAAGCAGCATACGCAATGCTCGCATGTGCCCGTATCGGTGCGATTCACTCGATTGTATTCGGAGGATTCTCATCTGAAGCACTCAAAGACCGAATCGAAGATGCAGAAGCGAAAGTCGTCATCACTGCCGACGGTGCTTTCCGTAAAGACAAACCGTATATGCTCAAACCGGTTGTTGACCAAGCAATCGATGATAAATCTCCGGTTGAGAAAGTTCTCGTTGTTGAACGTAACAATGAAGACGTTACCTGGGTAGCGGGACGCGATTACTCATACAATGAATTGATCAAAAACCAATCAAGCATTTGTGAAGCGGAAGTAATGGACGCCGAAGATCCGTTGTTCCTCCTTTATACATCAGGTTCTACCGGAAAACCAAAAGGGGTACAACACAACTCTGCGGGGTATATCCTTTGGGCGCAAATGACGATGGAATGGGTATTCGACGTTAAAGAAAACGACACCTACTGGTGTACGGCAGACGTTGGCTGGATTACCGGTCACACCTACATCGTTTATGGACCGCTTGCTATGGGTGCGACGACGGTAATGTTTGAAGGGGTACCGACCTATCCGGATGCGGGACGTCCATGGAAAATGGTTGAAGAGTATAAAATCAACCAGTTCTACACCGCTCCGACGGCAATCCGTGTATTGCACAAAACAGGTGAAGATGAGCCTTCTAAATACGATCTTAGCAGCTTGAAAGTTCTCGGAACCGTCGGTGAGCCGATCGACCCTCCTGCGTGGAAATGGTATTACGAAGCAGTCGGCGGCAGCAAATGTGCGATCGTGGACACCTACTGGCAAACAGAAACAGGCGGGCACATCGTCTCTCCGTTGCCGGGTGCGACACCGATCAAACCGGCATGTGCGACATTCCCTCTTCCGGGGATCATCGCTGAGATCCTTGATCCTCAAACGGGTGTTAAAGTACCGGCAGGAGAGGGCGGTTACATGTGTGTAACCCGTCCATGGCCGTCTATGATCCGTGGAATCTGGGGTGATCCGGAACGTTTCGTGAAATCATACTTTGGTGACGTGAAAAAAGACGGACAGCCGGTATACTTTACCGGTGACGGTGCGATCTACGACGAAGAGGGATACATCACCATCACAGGACGCACCGATGACGTTATCAACGTTTCAGGTCACCGTATGGGAACTGCCGAAGTTGAAGCGGCATGTAAAAAACATCCGAACGTCGCGGAAGTTGCTGTTGTTGGTAAACCGCATGAGATCAAAGGTGAGGGGATCTTCGCCTACATCGTTCTCAAAAGCGAAGATACCGTCGGTGAAGAGATGGAAATGGTCAAAGAGATTAACAAAGTGATCATGAAAGAGATCGGTAACATCGCTATCTGTGATGATATCGTTTTCGTTCCGGGTTTGCCAAAAACACGTTCAGGAAAAATCATGCGCCGTATCCTTCGCTCTATCGCGAAAGGCGATGCGATTACTCAGGATATCTCAACTCTCGAAGATCCGTCAATCGTTGCTACCATCGAAGCGAAAGTCAAAGGCTAATAGCTTCTTCCCTCCTGCTTTGGCAGGAGGTACATCTCATAATTTTATTTTTCTTCCATCGGCTTTGCACTGTAGCCTGTCTGTGCAACGGCATCCTGCATCATCCGAAGTGTAACCTTCTCATCCGTTATGGCCATAGCGCTTTCATTTTTGAAATTAACTTTCGCCTCTTGAACACCTGAAACACCCATCAGCGCTTTTTTAACCGCCAATGTGCACGCGATACAGTGCATCCCTCCGATATGGAGCTTCCACTCTTGTCCGTACACGAGAGACGCTAATAGAAGCAACCCTAGGACTACTCTCCCCATATCAACCCCTCATAGTACGGATAGAAGAGTGCGGCAAGGCTAAAGAGAAATAATCCCCAAAAAAGGACGAGGAGGATTTTGGAGGTGAGGCTCGGTTCACAATCGCATTCGATCTTTTTTTTGATCACCATCTGATAAAAACCGATACTCAGCATGACGACCGCCGCAGAGGTGAATATCCATCGATAGGGCTCTAACGCAGCGACATTGATGATTCCGGCAAAGGAGATCCCGAATACCATAAAGAGGGTTGGTACGATGCAGCATGAGGCGGATAGAAGAGCCGTGATAAGTGCCCCTGATAGGACATAGACAGCACTTCGTCTCTCCTGCTCCATCAGGGCATCGAGGGGATTTTCTTCTTCAGGACGCTCTATATAACCGTTTCCTTTGGTGATGACGAGGCGTGTCGCTCCGTCGCTGAGTAGCTCTTCACTAAAGGTACAGTGCTGTGAGAGGGCGAACCGCTTGCAGTTTTCCCGTCCGCTGAGGCTATTGACCTCTACGGTGAGGATCGCATCTGAGGGGAGGGCATCGAGTGCTTTCTTCGTCTCCAGTACGGGAGCGGGGCAATCCATATCACGGCAATCGAGGATCATTGTATCACTTGTTTGGAGCGGATCGTATAGCGATAGGAGGCGGGATCAAAAGGGTCGAGATATTCCCCCTCCACTTCGCCGTACGGGTAGCCGAACGAATCGAGAACTCCTTGCGTATTGGCAGGGTAGAGGTCAAAGTCGCGCGCATGGTTGAATGCCATCCAGTTGTTTTCCCAAAAGCCGAAAAATTTGTTTGCCAGTTCAATCGCGCGGGGGGAAGTTTTCTCGATCTTCTCTTTCAGTACCAGCTTGGTGATATCAGCAGGATCGCACGGAATCCATCCCATGTTCGGGATAAAAAACTCCACCTTGCAGTGCTGGGATTTGGTAATATCTTCACCCGTACCGAACGCCGGCGAAAGACGAGAAGAGCCGACCCGTATCCCCAACACTTCGCGTGCAGGGATATGGGATGATCGCATCAGTGCGACACAGAGTGCCGACATATCGAGGCACTTGCCTCCCATGCGGCCATCTTTTTCGAGCTGGGCGAGCATAGCGTTAGGGCTCCCGATTCCGCAACCGTGGACACTTTCATCACGGTAACCGTTGTCAATAATCCAATCATAGATTTTACGGGCTTTTTTGAGAGGATTTTTTTCCGATCCTACGATGCTTTTAGCCGTTTTAGCAACGGCTCCGTCAGTCGGAATATGGGCGCTCGGCGCCAAAAAGGCTTTGGCATTCTCTATTTCATCAGGACAAATACGTTTAGGACGGAAATCGCATTGGCGATCTCGTAATGCTACACTCATCGACAGCTCACATGTTTTACTTACGGCACTTTTATCCCAATGGGCATAAAAAGTA
>NZ_JAQTQR010000128.1 GCF_028712165.1 Sulfuricurvum sp.
AACGCCTTTTCGTCGTCGTGAAAACGGATTTTGCGTATTGCGGATGTAAACGATTCGGTTAGCGTATCAAACACTAAAAACTCCTAAATGATAACTGTACAGGGGGTAAAAATTTCCGAATTATACTTAATTTTTTCTTCAATTACACTTTATTATTCTCTTATACTTTTCTGTTTAGTCAGAAACGTACTTTTACGTTTGTGGTGAGCTTGTCGAACCATGATCTGTTTAGCCTTCGACAAAACAAGGGTACCTCTCGCAAAGCGATGTTTCTTTGAGCTCAGGGCGAACGAAAAATAAAGATTTTTTAGTAAACCTCATCATGACTACCGATATCTATCAAGATGATTTGTTCTTCCGTTATAACTATCGTCACAACGATACGGTATTCATAGGTGAGTCGACAAGCGTAGTATTTGGAAAGTTCCCCTTTGAGCTTATGCATTTTCAGCACTGGAGAAAAAGGATCGGATTGAAGGATTGCAATCACTTCTGCAAATCGAGGAAGTAAGTCACGATGTTTTTTAAAGAATTTTTGAGCCGTCCGTTCAAATGATTCCGTTTGATCGATGGTGTACATTTAAGTGACGTTTTTTGTTAAATTTTCCAAATCAAAAGGTTTGATTTTCCCCTCATTTACCTCTTTTTCAGAGACTCGTAACCGTTCTAAAAATTCCAATCTCTCATTGTTTATAATCGCGACTTCATCTTTTTTAAAATGGGATAACAACCACATAAATTTTTCGCTGACACTCTCTTGAATCTCTAATGTAACCGTTTGCATAATGATTCCTCATTGCAGGTAATTTGGATAATTATAGCACACTTACTGGATTCCCGATCTGCCCTAAAGGGCTCGTGAAGTCTAGAATGACCCCTCGTTCCCATTTTCCAAGTGGGAATGCCTACCGAAAATATATACTTCTACTCAGAAGAGTGGGAGCGAGAAAATCATTTCGCTAACTGTTTGACTCATTATTTATCTCCTGTTTGTAGTTGTTGGTTGAGTTTGTTTAGATAACTTTTTTCGCTTTCTATAGCAGAATCAATTTCCATTTTTTCTGATCTACTTGTAAAAAGAACTGCTTTACCATATACATCGTAACCACATCGATCACGTGAAATATATTTGTAAAAGCTAGGTCGAATCATTTCAAAATATGCGTAATACATCTCATTAAATTCTTCTTTCGGCAACTTATAAAAAATACCGTTTTCTTTGCCATCTTCTCCGGCAACGAGATTGCGTACACGAACATAGGTTTGCATATAATCGCTGTCGCATTTAAAACGCATACGGTCGATGTTAGTGAGGATCAAATCCTCAGTGACGTTTAGAATCGCTCCATACAGAAGCGATTGGTTTTTAGCTAACTGTTTGCCGTAAAGCTCTTGGATTTGCGGGGCATTCATCTGTCTTTCAAACGAAAGATACCATCGTAACTGCGCTTCATTATGCGGGGTATACCATGGTTCGTAACGAAGGTTGTCACGACCTGCTGGTGCAGGTCCGTTGTAACGGTATATTTGATTGAGCGAATAATAAAACGCCAACCCTGGGAATCCTTCCATGAATTCACGCTGCATGTTCGGATCACGGATCGGATGGGTGGAGAGTTTTTCGATTACGGAAAATGTCTTTTCCAAAAAGCGCTGTTGCGGAACACGGTAATTTTCTGGAGCTATATCTTTTATTGATAAATCTTCCATAAGAAAACGAACAATCAACGATGAGTGATCATTTTTAGGAAATAGAATCCAAAGATAGCGGTTTACTTTAGGCAATGCGTCCTGCTTCGCATAAGGATAAATAAACCAGCGGTGATACCAAAGAGCATCTTCGGCATCCTCTTTGGGAAGATGAACAATACCGAGATTATAGATTCCGTGTTGGAGTGCGAATAACGGTTTAAGGGTAAGTGAATCGGGATGGAGAATAAAGGTAAGAAACCCCAAATGAGAGGAGAGAACTTCACCTGTACTAAAATACTCTTTTGCTTTAGTATGTTGAGCGTTCTCATGCATTAGCCAATCACGTGCATATACATAAAGTGCAACATTCAACACACTAAACAAAATGATGATTCGTATCCATTTTTGTCTACTAAAAAGATGCAAAGGGTTGAAAGCTATTTTTTCTTTTATCCGTTTTTTATACAGTTTTCCCGGTAATGTTGTAAAAAGAGCCTTAAGTGTCTTTATAAATGCAACAATGACAATTATCGCACCAAAATACCATAGACCTAATGCAATGGTAATCACCACTAATAATAAAATACTTGCTATCAACTGCATTGTTTACCTTCTATGAAATGAAGTAAGAAATTTAATATTAACTTTTTATAATATTTAATAGTATAGTTTAAAAAGCTTTAACATTTCGCAATGCTATTTAAAACTAAAATTGATTTTTTAAAAGGATAAAGATAGTGAGAAAGAATATAAAGCTAGATTCCCGATTTACCCTAAAGGGCACGTGAAGTCGGGAATGACGGAGTTTTAACTCCCGAAATGCCCAAACACTTTCGGCTCAGGCGCTTCAAACGTCTGTCCAAGCAAAATCACTTTTTTGGCGTGAAGCATTACGCGCTTCGACTGTCGTCCGCCGTAACTCTCATCTCCGATAATCGGATGCTGTGCGTATTTCATATGAGCACGGATTTGGTGCGTTCGTCCGTGATGGATAATCAGCTGTACTTTGG
>NZ_JAQTQR010000088.1 GCF_028712165.1 Sulfuricurvum sp.
AGGGAATATTGAACTCGGCATCAATACCAAAATCCATTACTTTGATAATATTGGGATGAGACAAACGAGAAAGATGAGAATATTCTGCATACATGAATGCATCAATATCACTTTTGGATGATAAGTGTTCCAACGGTAATTTTATTGCAAGTGAGCGATCATCACCGTAATATTCCGAATAGTCGTCTCTGGCCTCATATACGACAGACAACCCCCCCGTACCGAGCTGCTCACCCACAAGGTATCGATTATTCAAACGTTTTTCATCATCCATTTTTTTGATATTATTACTGCTGCTTGCTGGGATCAAATCGATGATATCTATCAGGTGTCTGGACATATTCCCTCCCTTTTAGATTTCAACAATGACTGCTGTTAGATTATCATCCGCCTCATTCGAGAGGACATAGGATGTTAGGAGATCCAAACCCGTTTGCAAGGAAAGACAGTTTAAAGACTCTTGGATCAATTCAGAAGATACATTGTCATAAAGGCCGTCGGAACATAATAAAAAAATATCCCTTTTTTGAACCCGAAATTTTTTGACTTCCAACGAAAGTTCTCCCGGAGCCGATAATGCGTTTGTCAGTACCTTTCGTAAACCGTTTTGAGTTTGGATTTCTCTAGCATGATCGAGAGTTACAAGTGAGAGATGATCATCTCGTAAAAGATAACAGCGGCTGTCTCCGGCATGAATGGAAACGCCCTTCTCTCCTTCGATATACAACAACACAATCGTTGTCCCTACAACGGCATCAATACCCGTCGTTTGCGCTTTCTTTTTTAAAATCAAATGAATATTGTAGATTTGTGAAATAATTGCATCCACTTTTTCATCGAAGCTGCCGCTCATCTGCATCTTTTCAAAAATATCGGTAACAAGATGACTCGCAAAGTTACCCTCTTGATGTCCTCCCATACCATCGCATACAATCCATAGTCCCCGTTTATCACTGACATAATAGGAATCTTCATTATTAGTACGAATGTGCCCCGGATGGGTCATAGAATAACTGGTACCCAAACTAAATTCGCCCATGTAATTTGAACTTCTTAATCGGACTATCCGGGTCAAATGCTTTTGCGGATGTCCCGCTAAGAATAAACGACCCCTTATTGTCTTTATTTATGTATTCAGCAAGTACCTCATCTGAGCCGTTTGGAACCGAGTGCATTCGGCCAAAGAGTTTAAAGAGCGCCCAAGGTCCTTGGGTTGTGAGTGAAACTACCGTATTGTTTTCCAAATCTATCAACTGAAACTTGCTATCCGCATTCCCGCTCTCGGAAGGCCATACAATTTTACGGGATTTTATCGGTCCGTGTTCATAGACAATCGTATTGTCATCGTATTGAAGCGACATCCCTTCCAGATTTTTACTCAAATTATTCGGACGTATAAACAAAGTGGTATTTAAAGTGTCCCCTCTGCTATTAAAAAGCCGTTTACGAATTTCACGGGCCTGATAAAGCGATTCCATTAATTCCGGTGTGATCGGGACGGTAGCACCGTCAATCCGTTTGAATTGATACCCTTTTCCGACCGGGTTTGTCGTTACAAACGGAGATATGTACTCA
Organism: Sulfuricurvum sp.; assembly: GCF_028712165.1. Lineage (GTDB taxonomy): Bacteria > Campylobacterota > Campylobacteria > Campylobacterales > Sulfurimonadaceae > Sulfuricurvum. The sequence continues at coordinate 1,576 of NZ_JAQTQR010000088.1, forward strand.
CTTTGGAATTGATCCAATATCCCCCCTGCTCTGAAAAACTCTTCAAAATCACTGAGTGCGACATCTGTAGAGGCATTAGGATTGAACGGATATTTATTGGCCAATTTATCTCTGTAAAAAGGATATACCTGTGATGCGTATTGCTCACTGATATGCTGTTTTCCTTTGGAAATCATTTTTCCGGTACCGTTTCCGGCTGAACGCGGGAGCCAACGACTGACAGGGGAAGGAAGCGGACTGACTTCCACCGTTGTTCCGCCTTGTTTTGCACGACTCACAAGAGAGTTAAATGAATCCGAGGGTGATTCTGAACCCGATGATGGGCTGTTTTGTGCTGATGAATTATCAAACCGTGTCATCTCAGCTTGTAACGTTGATCCCGCAACACCCTCATCGCTCAAGAGCTGATTATAAGGCTTAAAGTAGTCTCTAAGAATCTTAGGAGTGTTCTCAGAAAGAGCCCCCTGAACATTGCTACCAACATTTTTTCCGACAGAAGCAGAAAGTTTTGCCGCCGCTTTTTTCTCCAACAGTTCGGTTATCGAATAAATATCCGTATTATTTTTAAGCGCTTTAAGAGCGGCTATGATCGGTGAATCTTGGGAGGAGAGTATTTTAATCTGATCCTGTGTCAATTCTGGACGCAGATATAATGTATTTAATCCTTCATTCCATATCTTTTTATAATCGTCAAAATAGTAGTTTTGAATTTTGGCATACACCATTTCCAATTCACTGTCTTTTAACTCTGTTGAATATCCCAGTACCCAATTTGAACGGATGATCTCTTTTAATAGCGTTTTGGAATCGAGAGTAAAGACTTTGTCGTAGCCGTTTTTCGTATAAAAACCGGGAATTACATATTCATTCCCGGCAAAGAGCGGCGCATTGATCCCCATAACAGTAGAAAATTTGAAATCTTTGAGATTCATCTCTTGAACTTTGTCTTTTAGCTGTTTGTACAGCAATGCCTCTTGACCGTATCCTGCTAATTTGTTTCTGGCAGTCTGCACCGTATTCTCATTAAGAGGATAGGGTTTAAATCCGTGTTCCAGAAGACGTTTCCAGTGTTCTGCACTATTTTTTTGAAGAGTCGGATTATCCGGATAGAGATGTGCCCATGTTTTACCCATCCATTCTCGCATAAATCGCTTATCCCGTTTCTCTTGATTGTTGAGCATAAGATAGGCTTTGGTATTTTCCCACGTAACATCGTAATTATCCAAATTTGCCAGAGTCTGAGTCTCAAGTGTTGCGGCAACATGCGGTAACATTATTTTTTCAAGCAAACGGTTGTAGAGTGCATCCAGTTTTTCTTGTCGTTCTTCAACCGTATAAAAAGACAATCTCCAAAAATGGCGCGATCTCTGTTCATCATCGAGCAATTTGATTTTATATGCTTTATTGAGTAGCTCTATATTGTGTTCAAAATCCTTTCCGTCCGAATTTTGTTTTTCAAGATATGCATACTCTTTAAGCTCTTTATTCAGTTCTTTAATCGTATTTGCATGAAGATTGTAGTCCCAAATCCAAAGCGATGCCGCTACAACAAGCACTAGTGCAGCCACGGCAATACCGATCCGCTCTCGGATTCGTTCTTTTATCCGGTATCCCGAATCCATTTTGATCACATATGCTTCGGCAAAAATAATATCTTGCAAAACTTTACGGATAAAGAGACCTTTACCCGCAGCAGTGTTCCCTAACAGATGTTCTTTTGATTTGATTGCACTAGGAACACTGGTAAAGTAAATACCGCGCAACATTAGCGGAGCACGATAACGTGTTTGCGCAAACCCTATGTCAATGAATGTTTTCAGTTTCTCAAACAAGCGTGTAAATTCATCCCCGAACAGCAAAATTTTAGACCGGGCACTGTTATCCCATTCCTGATGCATTCGATCCAAGATCGAAGCATCGAGACGTTTGAGCATCTCGTCAAATTCATGTTGGGCACTCTTACTGTCGATGTTTTTGGTATCATCAAACGTCATCCCCAGCACTTCGTCTTTTTCAGTATCGGAAATCGTACTGAAGTACTCACTAAATCCGGGAATTTTATCGGTTTTGCTCACAAGCAGGTAAATAGGGATTGTAGAGGCAAATGCATTGGAGAGTTCATCGAAACGATCCCGCAAACCTTTCGCATACAGTTCCAATTCTCCATCGGTTTTTTCCATCAATGTCTCGACACTGATCGTTAAAACCACACCGTTAATCGGACGTTTCCAGCGTTTCTTTTTAAACAGCTCTAAAAATCCCTGCCATACGCCCGCATCAATGGATCCCTCTTCTTGTTTAATAAATTTTCCGGGAATATCAACAAAAATAGCATGCTCGGCAAAATACCACTGAAACGACGGCTCGGTTCCAGCAGGTGAATCCGGCTGATTTTGGTAATTTATATTGAGTGGAAAATCAAGACCGGAAGATTCAAGAAGCGTCGTTTTTCCCTCTTTTTCCTGACCAATAATCAAATACCAAGGCAGCTCGTATTTCGCATCACGCTGACCTTTATAGACACTTGAATTTCTGATAATTTTTGTGGCTTCGATAAAACGTGATTTTAGTTCTTTTACTTTTGCGGCAACCAAATCCGTGTTCATGTTTTCTTTCGCACGTTGTGCTTTTGTTGCCTTTAACTTGGCCTGGGTATCCTCTTTTGCATAGAGTTTAAACACCAAAATTGCCATTAATGTACCGAAAAAGATTGAAAAGCCGATCAATAACCGTAAACTCAAGGATGCGAATGAATCAAACATAGTATCGCCGAACGCGATGACGACAATCGATAGAACGAATGCAATAACAATAATCCAAAACAATGTACTTTGAAACAGCTCTCTTTTGTTAATTTTTAACATTCAAATCCTTTTCAAACCCATATTCCATGTAGGGAAACAATCTCTTTTCTTGTCCGTTCAAAGATACGCTCAGAGTGATATATACCACGCTTAGTATTGCCAGCACACCGATAGTCAATGCTATATAGGGGGCTTTATAGACATAATGGTGCTTTTGCGCCGATGCTTTCGGTTCGGTATAAAAAGTTTGACTTTGTCTTCCGTGAACGGTTTTGATTTGTTTGTACAAATTTTCCCGTATGGCATCCAATTCCATTTTACCGCGTGTTTGAATACGATATTTACCCTCAAATCCCAAAGAGATACAGACATACATAAATTCTAGAAGATGAATATTATTGGCAGGTGAAGCAAGTAATTTAGTCAAGAGTTGAAAAAACTTTTCTCCTCCGTACGTCTCACGATAAAAATGGCCCAAAAGACTGTCTCTCGCCCAATCGTTGTTTTTACCCCAATGCGTAGTACAAATCAGCTCATCCAAAAAGGTGCATAACAAATAACGCGCTACCAATACCTCTGAACTATCAATATTTTCTTTCGCGGCATTTTGGGTGAAAGCTTCAATCTCTTCAATTAACAGGACGTGAACGTTCCCGACATCTCCTAAATCATACGTATGTAATAATCTATCGATATGGATAAAAATAGGTTTTGCCAACGAAATAAAAGGGTTCAATCCTTCAATCATACCGGGCTCATGCTCTTTAAAAAAAGCTTTATACTGTTGCTGCGGAGCGGAAGGTTTTATCTTTGCCATTCCCAGCGATTCACGGTTATTGGATGAAAAGCCGGTCAATGTTTCCTGCGCTTGCGATGAAGGCAGTAATACGGTTTTATTATCACTCATTATCGTCATACCCTCTTAATCTTTATTACTTCGTATTGCCCATAAATCATAGTCGATACCTTCGACCTCTCCGGCCAGATAGAAAGCCATTCCGCCTGAATTTTGCAGTGTACGTTTATCTTCGGTTGAGAGTTCAATTTTGAAATAGATATGGTTGACCCGGTACGGTATCTGACGAGGAGCTGCAGGAAGCGGCTTAATCTTAAATCCGGCAAGATGATAATTGACCAAATCCCGAATAGTCTCAATGGTACCCATTTTCAGATTGTCAAGAAGCATTTTTTTCAATTTTTCCGTTGCCATATCTGCCGTAACCGCTAAAACAAATGAACCCGAATCGATCAGTGTCTTGTCTTCCAGTTTGGCTACATAGATACCGTATTTACGCTGCTCTATCAACAACTTGAAACTGTTCTGTTCCAGTACCATGCTGAGCATTGTTTTTAGTTCGTTTAATAAGAGTACAAAGCTCTCTTTTTGCTTTTTATGATCGTATAGGTACTCTTTATCCAAACGTCTCTCTTTTTTCATGAAAACCGCCAACTCCGCCGCCAATGAGTTGAGTTCTAAAAAAAGGATATCGGGGTGAATTTTTTCTTGCGATAAGTAAAAATAAAAACGGCTATGAAAACGGTTTAGAAGCTGCAAAAGCAAATAATCGCCTAATTCCGCCACTTGAATCGTGACATCGCTCAATTTCTCTGCAAGCTTCAACATACGGAAATTTAACACGCTCATCAACTCTTTGAGTTGTGCCAATAAATACGAGCAGCGGTGAAGATGCAGATAGGTGGGGATAAAATTTTCATCCAATGATACCGCGCCGCTTGCAGAGACTGAGCCGATACGGGCTATGGCTATGACACCATACCCCTCATTCAGTTCTTCGTCCCGCAATAGGCGAAAATTAGGCTGGGCCAAAAGCAACTCGGCATTTGAGTTCTCGCCGACATTGCTGTTTGGTACATCCCGCTCTCTTCGCGCGATCATGCGCGTCGTTTTTACCTCATCTTCTTCAAAGGAGAGATCATCGGCATATTGCATGTATAAAGGCAAAGAGAGATATATCGTTTTTCCGGAATCTTTTGAGCCGATATCGAGAATCATCTCATGATCTTTGACCGATATATCAAACAATGTCCCATCAGGCATAATTCCGTAAGCCCGGTTTAAAACCAGTTTCCCTGAATTCAAAAATTGGGTATCAATATCCAAATCAAACAACCCCCATCGGTTTGAACCCGATTCAATTGTTCGTGTACGCAATTCATAGGCATAATGACGATCATTTTGCTGAAAATGTTGGGGACGGATAAAAAGCCCTTCTCTCCATACTACTTTATTTACCATTGCTTATTTCCTTGATTGAAGAGTTATCGATAAAAAGCTCCGCCTTGTTGTACCCTTTTTCCAAAGGTTTCGCATAGCGCCACGATGGACTGCCCTCAATATTTCTGAAACTCCCTACAAGTCCGAAATAATTGCTGTTTTCATCCAGAAGGATTTTGTAGTTTTGTTCCTCACTAGGGATAATGATCTGTTTGGATTGAGATATCAGAGCGTTATCCAAATTTTTTTTCGCTTCGTCGCTCAAACCCCAAAAATCCGTTTTGTAAAACTGCGTTGAATCTTTTAGTTCATAGAAATAGAGCACCAAAGGTGAAGGAACATTGTTTTTATTCGGATTTAGATTTTTTCCGCTTTTAATAACCAATTCCAAATGTTTCGGCTTATCCGCACAATTGTTAATGGTGAGAGCAACCGTGATCAACAGTAAGGTTTGAAAAAATATTTTTCGGTAGGTATGCATCCTATTTCCTTTTATCGTTTATGGAGTGAATCAGAAGAAGCAAGCCCTACTGAAAACGCTAATTTTTCGTACTCTTTTGTAAAATGGGGAGAAAGTATTTCGATCCCGGAGTCAGGGTCATCGTTGAGAGTATCAAACATCTGCGCGTATGCCTTCCACATCAAACAACTTCGTGGCATCGGCCCGCGCAACGCACCTGTAGCATCAAATTTTCGTTCTAAATTTTTAGGTGAAAATTGCATCAGTGCGGTACTCATAAGATTTTTAGAAGCCCCATGCAAAGCGATCGTATGGGCATCGATTTGTGCAAAAGAACGAGTTACCGCTATAGATAGGTTTATAAAACCTTTCCGACCTTCCATCCGCTCATCTTGCAATAGCTGTAAAGCTGAATTACCGAGTTTGATCGGATTGTTTTCATTATTCTCTTCTGGTTGTAACGAAACCCGTAAGTCTTGTTTGGTTCTCTCTTTGATATAGAGAGAGTTTCGTAATCCATCCAAACTGTTCACGAGTACATCTGCGATTTCACTCATCAACAGATCTCGCTCTTTTTTTTCTAAAGCGATAATCTCTAACCCGAGTTTCTCTTCCAAAATACGGATGGAATCCGCCAGTTGTTGATCATGGGCGGGAACATACGATTTTTTCTTTGACTCCAATGGTGCAAAGGTAGGAACACTGATGTGTTGATCATACAGTTCTCTTCGAATCTCAGGTGTCTCAGAAAATTCACTGTCATTCATATCTAAAAACTCTGAAGCTCTCTTCGTGTCGTCCAGTAAATCGAGTACATCTTCTTTGAGTTCAGATTCCTTTTCAGACGTCTCACTAAGCATATCTCGTACGTCTTCATACAAGAAATCATCATCCGGTATCAATTCACGAATCGCTTCCAAAGGTTCCGGCTCGTTTGAAAAACTTCCTACGATAAAATCATCCGTGTAATCATCGTCGCTGAAACGGGCTTGAAGCTCATGATCCCCGATAATATAGACATCGGAAGAACTGATGAGATGCGGTATCCCTTTTGGAAGTTTTTTATAGGGATGTTTTAAAAAAGTACCGTTTGTGCTCTCATCGCGAAGATAATATTGTTCGTATTTGTACTCAATATAAAAGTGTTTTCCTGAAATATAATTGTCGAAATCATTCAACTGATAGTCCGCTTCACTGCTGCGACCGACCACACCGTCACACTGAGCAAATTTCATATTTTTATACGTCGGTCTGCTTTTCCCGCTTTTTGCAATGTCCAAAATAAGCTGCATCTTATTCTCCGTCTTTGAGCGGTTTTTTATCCGGTTTGACTTGATTCATCGGCGTGTACTGCTCTATACTGCTCGAACAGCCATAAAAGACCGAAACGAAAAATAGAGAAATCATTATCGTGACTAACGTTTTCATCTTATGCTCCTTTTATAGTTATCTCTTTATTTTTGTCCATACTCACCCGTATCGAATGCAATGGAATATTTTCGGCACTGTATTTCAGAATCTCACTGGATAGTTTTGGCATCAGATTGGTATTAATGATCAACTCAATATTGCGTGCACCTGTATCCCTGGCGTTACTGAGCGCTACGATATGTTCTAAAAGCGCATCATCGTATTTGAAACTTATCTCGCGTACTGAGAGTTGTTTTTCAATCCGTTTTAGTTTCAAAGAGATAATCTCTTTTAACGCTTCCGTACTCAAATTCATGTAAGGGACAACGTTCATCCGTCCTAATAGCGCCGGTTTGAGATAATCGCTCAATATAGGAAGAATCGCATTGGTGAGTGGTTCGAGTTCAACGTTTTCGTATTCGGAACAAATCTGAGTAATCGCATCGGTGGCAAGGTTGGACGTCATTAAAATAATCGTGTTTTTAAAGTCGATCGCTCTTCCTTCACCGTCATTGACCGTCCCTTTGTCAAAAATCTGATAAAAAAGGTTCAGAATGTCCGGATGCGCTTTTTCGATTTCATCAAACAGTACGACCGAATAGGGTTTAATCCGGACAGGATCTGTCAACTGTCCCCCTTCTCCATAGCCGACATATCCCGGAGGGGAACCGATAAGGCGTGATACCGTATGTTTTTCTTGAAATTCGGTCATGTTGATCGTGGTAAGGAACTGCTCTCCGCCATACAAAAGGTCGGCTATAGCACGGGCCGTTTCCGTTTTTCCGACACCGCTGGGTCCGACAAGCAAAAAGACACCGGTAGGAGCATTTTCATTTTTCAACCCTGCAGCAGAAATTTGCAGAAAAGTATTGAGATACTTGATCGCTTGATCTTGTCCGATAACACGCTGTGTCATTTGTTCTTGAAGGCTCATCAGATTTTTGGCCTGTTCGCGAACCATGCTTCCCAATGGAATTCCCGTCCAAGAGGAGATCACTTCAGCTACTTGATCCGCAGTAACGTTATCATAAACATAATGGCATTGCTCCTGCATGGAGAGGAGCTTTTGGTGTTCTTTTGCCGCCGCCTCTTTTTTGCCTAAAATCCGCAGTGTTGCGATCTCATCCACTAATTTTTTTTGTTTTTCATACTCGATTTCACTCTTTTTCAGCTCTTTATCGAGTTGTTTGACCTCATTATTTAAAATCTTGATCCGTTTGGAATAATCTTTTAACCCGTTCCCGTCATCACGCGTCAAAAGTTCAATCTCTTGTGCGATTTTGAGTTTTTCGTTTTCAATGCGCTGTATCGCATACGGTCGGTTGGTCTTGCTGATTTTGACATTGGCACATGCCGTATCCAGTACATCGATCGCTTTATCGGGCAATTGACGCCCTGTAATGTATCGTGCTGACAAAGCCGCAGCTGCTTGTATGGCAGCATCTTCGATATATACACTATGTTCCTGCTCGTATTTATGGGCAATACCGCGCAAAATAGTCACCGCATCCTCTACACTCGGCTCCAAAAGATTGATTTTTTGGAACCGGCGGGAAAGTGCCGGGTCTTTTTCAAAATATTTTCGATATTCGAGCCATGTCGTGGCGGCAATCGTACGCAGTTCCCCGCGTGCCAAAGCCGGTTTCAGAAGATTGGCAGCATCACTGCCCCCCTCATTTCCACCCGCTCCGATAAGTGTATGCGATTCATCGATAAATAAAATAATAAAGTGGGTGCTCGATTGGATAGCA
>NZ_JAQTQR010000129.1 GCF_028712165.1 Sulfuricurvum sp.
AAAAGATCTCACTATCAATCCCGGCATGAGTGTCACCGCAGAACTCAAAGTCGGTAAACGAAGAGTGATTGAGTTCTTTATCTATCCGATGATCAAATATCTCGATGAAGGGTTGAGTGTGAGATGAGGAAATTAATAAAAGGCGAAATAACTAATAAATATAATTCATATTTTTCATAAACAGCAAAAATAATTGCTCAACAATTCCATATTTATTAAAGAAGGGTTTTTATACTAAAATAAAATGCCTTACATTGTAGGATGATTTATCATAACGGGGTTGTCGCAGGTTCAAATCCTGCTTGACCCACCACCTTCAAAGTTCTTCCATTTTTGATTAATATAATTCTTCCATGCATAAAAATAATTTAAAGTGATATACTGTTTATAATTAAGTAGGTCTACTAGAACACATTTGAAGGAATTGTGTTCGATGATTGTAATAAATCCTTTCCAAAAAGTGTTATGAAAACACATGCTATAGACTGTATAGACGGTGTTCTAAAATAGAATGAGTAGCTCTCTGGATAAGTATTAGATAACATGAAAGAACTACTATGTTTTTCGTTAAAAAACTCTCCGATCAAAGTTTTAATAATAAAATAAATTCCCCAAAAGTGATTCACTCTACTGCAATGAATATTACGATGGCAGCAGCTGTTTTAGTTGCGACAGCTGTTCCTCTATTCGCCTCGGAAACTGATGACAAAATTGAATCTTCATTTAAAAAAAGTTATGTGTTTAAAACCTATCTCAAAGACGAGCACATTTCCATAAATTCTAAAAACGGAGCTGTTGTCTTATCCGGTAATGTTTTAGACGAGACCCATAAACCGATGGCGCAGGATACTGTTGAAGCGTTGCCTGGGGTCAAAAGTGTTGAGAATAATATCGTTATTAAAAACGATGATAAGTCTGATACGTGGCTTAAGATGAAAATCCAAACTACACTTTTGTTGCACAGTAATGTAAGAGCCAGTAAAACAGAAGTATTGGTAAAAAATGGAGTCGTTACTCTCAAAGGTAAAGCACAGAGCCAAGCCCAAAAAGAACTTACAACTGAATACACCAAAGATGTTGAAGGGGTAAAAGAGGTCAAAAACGAAATGACAATGGCAAAACCTTCTGAAACCATAGGTGACAAAATCGATGACGCTTCGATCACTGCTCAGGTAAAAATGACATTGATGATGCATAAATCTACGGGGGCAATCCGAACCAGTGTTGCCACTGATAATGGGGTAGTTACACTGAGCGGTCAAGCTAAAAACGATGCTGAACGTGATTTGGTTACAAAGCTTGCTGAAGATGTTGAGGGCGTTAATAATGTCATCAATAAAATGACTATTGAATAACACGCTAAAGGAGAGAGATATGTTGTGGACAATAGCAGTAATCTTATTGGTTTTATGGGCATTAGGTCTGGTCACCAGTTACACATTGGGTGGATTTATCCATCTGTTGCTTGTGATTGCCATCATTGTTGTTCTTATCCGAGTGATTCAGGGACGACGACCGCTCTAAAGAGCGAAAAAAGGATTTGAAATGAAAAAAAGTCTAACATCTATAATACTTCTGTTCGTGATACTCATGGCTAGTGGTTGCAGTGAAACATGGCAAGGTGCAAAAAAAGATACGGTTAACGGTGCCGAATGGAGCAAAGACAAGGTCAATGACGGAGCTCAATACGTAGAGAAAAAAACCGATTGATTCTAAATAATAGGGGTCATAAGTTTATGGCTGCCTCAATTAGAGGAGAAATATTTTGAACACAATGCGAATGAATCTCGATCTAGTGATTCATGGACGACGAGCGCTCTAAAGAGCGATAAAAAGGAAATAGTATGAGTGATAAAGCACTGTATCAACAAAAAAAAGAGGCTCAACTTGCTGTTTGGAAGGCTGAAATTGACACATTAAAAGCCAAAAGTTCAATGGCTAGTGCCGATGTACAGATTGAGATGAATAAACATATCACGATGCTTGAAAAGAAAATCGATGAGGGAAAATTAAAACTCTCAAATTTGATAGAAGCTACAGATGATATGTATGAATCCATAAAAAACGGAGTTGAATCCAGCTGGGATTCATTGAAAACAGCTTTCAGCGATATGGCGTCAAAGATCAAAAATTAGATTTTTAAATATAACCGGTGCTAATTTTTGCTTTTAACATACTCGATGTTTGTTAAGACATTTGATCATGATGCTGAATCTTGGATTTAGCCTATGATACGATTTTTAGCCGTTGTATTCAAAACAGCATAGATAAATAAAAGGAAATAAATGAAAAATTTTAAAATAGCAGCTGTAAGCACCCTCGTCATGATCGCACTCTCCGGATGTGTAGATAAAGCACCTACAACAGGGGATTTTATGCGTATGCATGCTCTGGATGAGAAAAAAACCGGAATTGATCAAAAAGCAATTGCCAAAGAATGGGATCGCGGATCAAAACTAAAACTATCGGGCGAAGAGATGATTAAAGAGGGCGATAAGCTTGTAAAAAGCGGAGACCAAGATATGACTCTTGGTAATCAAAAGATAGAACAAGGGAATAAAGACTCCATTGAGGGGACAGCGATTATGAACGAGAGCGAGCGTGTTTTTCAAGAAAAATATCCCGAACTGAA
>NZ_JAQTQR010000089.1 GCF_028712165.1 Sulfuricurvum sp.
AGGGAGATAGTCAATCAAATTTGCAGCAATGAGTTCTTGCATATTCACCCATTCGATATCGTCCTCTGGACTCGCCGCATTCCACATATCCAATGCAACGATACGAATGGAGGGTTTATACATTCGTATATTTTTAATCGTATGTTCTAAATCGTTCGCATTTTCCATTACCAATACGACTTGCCAAAAATCCATTTTCAACAAATTGGAAATTTTGTAAAAGCTGGTGGTATCAAATTGAAAAAATTTAAATCGAGCGGGGTTAAATCCTTGAAAATCATTCTCTTGTGTTTGAACGACATAATAAAGATTTTCACTTGTATAGGTACCGATCACACGCTCAATATAGTGATGACCGATAGCTCCGTCACTGACGATTAAAATTTTTTTCATACCCGTGCAAACTTCTTATATCGCTTATTTTAAGATGAGATTGTACCACATTTACACTATACGGTAAAAAAATAAAACTAATATGTGTCCCATTGTTTTTTTTGATTGAAGTATGCTACACTTCTTTCAATAATAATAAATAATATTTTATAAGAGGATTGGAGTAGAAATGCAGCTTGATGCTAAAAAGTTTTTTTTCGCATTTTTCTTTTTTATCGCTACTTTGATTACATTAGGTTACTACCATTTTAATCACGAACAAAAACTAATCAATCAAAATATTAATACAACGCTAGAACAAGCCGTTAAATCGGCAAGTATTCTAATAGGGGATCGTTACCAAGAGAGAGTTTTAGCCGCTGCACCCTCCGCTGTTGATGATGCGGATACCATTAATGCCCTTACAAGTTTAGCCCATACGCAAGGGGTTGAGAATCTTTATTCACTTATTTTAGACAATAGAGGAAACCTCCATTTTACCTCCAGCAGTGCACGCAATCACGGACTTACCAGCAGTCAGATTCTGACCCATTTTTATGATATTTATCCGATGAATCCGGGAATTATCAAAGCGTTAAAAAGTAATAAAATTATCTGGGATACAAAAGAACAATCAGATCAAACGGTAAAATATCGAAGTCTATATATACCTTACACTACACCATCTGGCTTGCATTACGTCATCGGTGCCGATATCGAAGTAGGATCCATTAAAAAACTCTCCAATGCTGCAGCATTTAAATCTATCGCGACATCCTTTATCGTCTTTCTTGGAGCCTTGCCGTTTTTGCTCATTTATCGTAATACACTCCAAGGAACGGCATCCTTTTTACGAGCCAAAGTGCGTTCTGCTACTGATGAACTTCGAGAAGTGAATGAAATCCTCGAAACAAAAGTTGAGGAAAAAACGAAACAATTAATCTCACAAAGTTTTGAAGATCCTCTAACTGGGCTTCCCAACCGACATCGGCTTCAATATGATATGGATCGACATTCATACAAAGCACTGATTATTATTAATCTCCAAAATTTTCGGGAAATAAATGATTTCTTCGGATTTGCCATCGGTGATAATTTACTGAAACAAATGGGGCAGTGGCTTCAAGCACTTGATTTCAGCCCTTATCGTCTCAGTGGAGATGAATTTGCGATACTTTTTGAAGAAGAATTAACACAAGAGGCCCTTGAAATGCTTTGTGAACGTTTAGTTCATCGACTTATGGATCACCCTTTTAGTGTTGGCGAAGAGAGTGTATCCCTTAGCGTCACGATCGGAATCGATGCTGAACCGGAAGTTTCTCTGACGCATGCCGATATCGCTTTGCATCAAGCAAAAGAAAATAGTACGCACATAGCATTTTATAGTGGAGAAAGCCATATAGAAGAGCAGTACAAGGCTAATATTGCCCTCACGTCAACAATCCATAAAGCTCTTAATGCAGGACGCATTACCTGCTTTTATCAACCGATTGTTTCTACGCAAAGCGGGCGAATCGAAAAATATGAAACTCTCGTACGGATGATCGATGAATCTGCTAATATTATCCCTCCATTGGATTTTCTCAAAACGGCCCAAAAAACCCGTCTTTATCCCCAAATCACCCGAACCGTTGTTGAGCATGCCTGTAATACGTTCAAGAATCGAAATGAAGAATTTTCGGTCAATCTCTCAATCCGCGATATTCTCGATCCCGGAACTGTCCGTTTTATCGAAGAGACCATTGTACAAACCGATACAGCCCATCGCATTGTTTTTGAAATATTAGAATCGGAAGGTATCGATAACTTTGATGCCGTTACCCACTTTATCCATCGTATGAAAAAACTCGGTTCCAAAATTGCCATTGATGACTATGGCACCGGATATTCCAGTCTGGAAAATATTCTACGTCTTGATGTCGATTACATTAAGATTGACGGTTCACTGATCCGAAATATCAACACAGACCCGAAACATGCTATTGTCCTTAATTCGATTGCTGATTTTGCTTCTAAACTTGGGATAAAAACAATAGCGGAATACGTAGAATCAGAAGAAATATTTAATCATATAAAAAGTATAGATATCACCTATTCACAAGGGTACTATACAGGAAAGCCAACTGCATTAAGTATTTAATGCCATCTTCTCCTGGCCGATTCGATACAATGCAAAATCGTATTTAAGCGGATCAAGTGGATCGAACCGTTTTAGCATCTCTGTCAATTCTATAGCTGCTTTCATATCACACTGTTTACGTTGTAACAGTCCAAAACGACGTGAAACATTAAACGTATGGGTATCCAGCGGCATAATCAGATCACTTTGTTTGACCTCTCTCCATAAACCCATATCCAAAGCATCATGACGTACCATCCAACGTAAATACATCATCCAGCGTTTCATTGCTGAAGCCTTATGAATAGTAACAATCGGTTTTCCGATCAAAAATTGATACCCGGTTGAGCGGTAAGGATTCAGATCGTAAAGTGTACTGATCAAAGATGTAACACCACCGGTCATTCCGGTTGCTTCATACCCGTGCATAAATGCCTTTTCCGCTCCCCCGATCTCTTGCAATGCTCCCAATGTAAGAAACCATTGGACAATATCTTCGGTCGTTTGAAAGCGATAATATTTTCCTGCCAATTTCTGCCGTAAATCCGTTTCATACATACCGCATAAACCATCCTCCAAAGAGGATAAAAAGGCTACGATTGCCTTGGCACTCCCATAGGCGAACAATGCGCAGGTAAGGGCATGATGCTGATCCATTGACCTGCGTGCGATTAAAAGAGGATCCGGACGCTCAAAGCAGAGTTCGCCTTCACAATTTCGCGCAGCTACCTCAGCATCCAAAAAGGCTTGTATCTCTTTCACGACCGCCCTAAAAGATAAAGTTGTTTGCGTTCGGATGAGCCTGCAATATTGAGTTGTTTACGGTATTTGGCAATCGTACGGCGAACCATGGTAATTTTAAATTTATCCTGAATCAATTCGAGAAGTTTCATATCGCTCAGCGGTTTTTTGTGCGATTCGTTTTTGACCAGTTCCGCAACATAATCTTTGATCGCGGCATTGGAAACATCCTCATCGATAGCAGTAGTAAAAAAGTCTTTCATCGGATAAATACCGCGATCACAGGCAATGTATTTGTTCGCAATAGCGCGGGAAATGGTTGAGGGATTGTGACCAAATTCATCGGCTAATGTTTTAAGCGTTAGTGGCTTTACAGCCCCCCCGGTGAAAAAGTCATACTGATATTCGACGATCATCAATCCCACTTTATATAAGGTCGCCTTGCGCATCTCCAGTGCATCGACGAGACTTTTCGCCTCTTTGAGCTTGTCACGGACAAACGGATGATCGACCCCGTAAGCCGCATCGATGGTTATATCGGGATAATACCGATCATTGAGTCGTACTTCTATACCTGTCTCAGGATCGTTATGGATCATCAAATCCGGTATGACCTGTGTCGAGTCTTCGAGATAGTCGATTGCAGGAGGATTTTTAAAACTTCCTATAACCCTCATCGCCTCTTCAAAAGCAGGTTCTTTACGATAATTTCCAAGCTCTTCCAAGTGATTAATTATTTCCTGAGCAAGGGTATATCCCTCATCACTGATCGTAGCGGATTCGAGTTGAAATAAAAAGGATTCGTTTACATTTCGAGCACCGATACCGACGGGTTCCACATGGATGAATCGGAGACGAATTTTTTCGAATTGATCAAGCGTGATAGTATTTTGGGCACAAAAGGCTTCACTGTCTCCCTCATAATAGCCTCCCTCATCCAGATTCTCGATAATATGGGTTGCTGCTGCTCGTGATATCGGCGTTGGAAATAACGACGTATCTATCTGTTCTTCAAGCACTTCGTACAAACCTTTAGTCTGAACCGTTAATGCTTCGATTACTTCACTTTGGGAATTTTGGACATATCCGTAAAGAATCTTTTTAGGGATTCTCGATTCAAACGACTCTTCATATCCCGATTTTATATCGATGAGAGGATTACCCTCAACAAACGGAGCCATTGCTTCACCCAAATCGCTGAGACTGGATTGTAAAATCGGCAGCCAGTTGCGAAGGGTATTGGAAAGCTTATTTTTGAGCTCAACGCTTGTTTTAACCCGTAACATGCGATGCTAAAACTTGAACGATTCACCGAGGTAGTGTTGACGGACATCGGCATTATTAGCGATCTCATCACTGGTCCCCGAAGCGAGTAACTCCCCGCTTTTAATAACATAGGCACGATCACACACCGCTAACGTCTCACGTACATTATGATCGGTAATCAGCACTCCGATTCCGTACTCGACTAACTGCGATATAACACCCTGAATATCCATGACTGCGATCGGATCGACTCCCGCAAACGGCTCATCCAGTAGCAAAAAGCGCGGTTTGTTCACCAATGCACGGGCTATCTCCGCACGACGGCGCTCTCCGCCGCTGAGATTGATCCCGCGACGGTTGCGGATCGGCTCAATGTTAAACATCTCCAATAGCTCTTCGATCCGTTTTTCCGCCATCTCTTTATTCAATTTACCCGCCTGAGCCGCGATGATCAGGTTCTCCTCTACAGTGAGGTCCTTAAAGATCGATGCTTCCTGAGGAAGATAACCGATACCCATACGTGAGCGTTGATGCAGAGGAAGATTGGAGACATCCTCGCCGTCGATGTAGACTTTGCCCCCTGTCGCTTCGATCAAACCGCAAATCATATAAAACGTCGTTGTTTTACCCGCACCATTGGGTCCGAGGAGTCCTACTACCTCTCCGGTACGCAGTTCCATACTGATACCGCGAACGATCTCATGATTTTTGATCGTTTTGACCAGATGATCCACTTTTAACTCATGCACGCTGCACCTCGTAATATCGCGATTGTTCATCGCATTTTGTAATTTTTAAAATCAGGCAATCGATCCCGCATCGTTTCAGTAAATCGATGAGCGTATCATCTCCCCACTCGACCAGATGG
Source organism: Sulfuricurvum sp. (assembly GCF_028712165.1). Taxonomy (GTDB): domain Bacteria; phylum Campylobacterota; class Campylobacteria; order Campylobacterales; family Sulfurimonadaceae; genus Sulfuricurvum. The sequence continues at coordinate 5,367 of NZ_JAQTQR010000089.1, forward strand.
TATCCTTCACGTTCCAACTCTTCCATCATCCCCAAACTCAAAAATTTATCGAATCCGTAGTTGTAGAGATCATAATGATAGAGCTTTTCGCCGTAACGCTGTTGCAGTGAAAACGTCGGAGAGGTAACCGTATCGTCCATTCCGAGATAACGGGCAAACGCCTGTGTCAGAGTCGTCTTCCCGCTCGCCAAATCGCCTTGCAAAACGACGACTCCCCCATGCGGAAGCTCCGTTGCAATACGCTCGCACACCTGCGGTAATTCGCTTAATGTCAATTTCATCATAGTTTGGAAGAGACCGATACGATTTGATCCAGTTTTTGTGCCGCTTTACCGCTGCGCAACGTATCTCTGGCAATCTCAAGCCCCTCTTGGGGATCGCGTGCCATCCCCTCAGCTACAAGAGCGTATGCCGCATTGATCAGCACCATATCCCGCTGCGGATCGGTTGCACGGTTGTTCAAAATATCGGTGAGAATTTTGCCGTTTTGTTCCGCTTCCCCTCCGAGAATCGCTTCAAACGGCGCTTTCTTGATCCCCAACATCTGCGGATCGATCTCGAAATAATCGATCACACCGTTTTTCAAATGTCCCGCATAGGTAATGTCGCTGATGCTTATCTCATCCATCTTTTCGCGTGAACTCACTACGATAGCCGATTGCATCCCAAGCTCACGCGCCGCTTCCGCCATTTTCGGAACAAATACTTCATCAAATACTCCTAAAAGTATTTTAGAGAGTCCCACCGGATTGGTGAGCGGTCCGAGGATATTAAAGATCGTTTTTTCAGGGATTGAACGGCGTATCGGCATGATGAACTTCATCGCCGGATGGTGGTATTGAGCGAATAAAAAGGTAAATCCGCACTCTTGGAGCAGAGTCGAACTTTGTTCCGGTGTGAGATCAAGTTTTACCCCCAAATGCTCCAACACATCGGCACTTCCCGATTTGGAAGTGATAGAGCGATTGCCGTGTTTGGCAACGTACGCACCGCTTGCCGCGAGCACAAGTGCGACGGTGGAGCTAACATTAAAACTGCCGCTCTTGTCTCCCCCAGTTCCGACCACATCAATAAGTTTGGGTTTAAGCTCAGTTGGGACTTCAAGGATGATCGAGTGAGTACGCATCACCTCTGCCGCCGTTGCGATCATCTCTGCAGAGGTATCACTATTGAGAGAAAGAGAGAGTAAAAACTCCCGCATCTCATTATCATCCATTCTATGTTCAAAAAGCGCTTCAAAATGAGCTTTGGTGGCGATCATGAGAGTTCCTTGACATAGAGGTGCTGTTGAGATTTCGGGGTCGATTTGATCGTCGGGATAGCGAGCACTTCGTAACGCATCTGTTTTTCGAGGTACACGAGGGTGATAATGTCCCCTACTACAACGTTTTTAGCAGGTTTTACCGCTTTGTCGTTGATGTAGACAACACCCTCACCGATCATATCCTGAGCGACGGCACGGCGTTTGGTCAGATTGACCGCATTTAAAAATTTATCGATTCGCAAAGAGGTTCCGTAGTATTGATTTATGAGTGTTTATTGTAGGTAAATGAAGCTAAAAGAGAGGTAAGAGCGCAAAAATTGTTCCACTATTTTTACGCTCTGTGATTTAACTCGCAAAGCCGCTTTTAAAAGAGTCTTTAGCAACCACGATCTGCTTTTGTTTCTCTTTACGCGCCGTATCTTTTTCGACGAAGATTTTTTGATGGGTTTCGGGATCCATTTCGGTGTAGTACATTACCGCCGAATACGTCCCGGGGGTCGGAGTAAAGACCTGTGCCTGTTCGGGATTCATTTTTAGTTCATCCGTCGTGAAACGTTTCAGATCATGCATATCTTTCTCGGTGCATCCCGGATGGGCGGCGATGAGATAGTAGGTCAAGAACTGCTTTTTCCCCTCTTCTTTGTTCAATTTATCATAGAGTTTTTTAAAATCGACAAGGGTTTGTTTGCCCGGTTTGTTCATCAGATGAAGGACGTGATCCGAAGTGTGTTCAGGGGCGACTTTCATCTGTCCGGAGATATGATGTTTCACCATCTCTTTGAGATACTCATAACCGTTCTTTTTGTCTTCATTGATCAGATCATAACGGACACCGGAAGCGACAAACGCTTTTTTAATCCCCCGTACTTCACGCAAACGACGCAAGAGATTTATAACACGGGTATGATTGACGTTCATCGATTTGCACAAGTGGGTATCATCCACGCACCGCTGATGGGTACACGTCCCGTGTTTAAGTTTTTTGGTACATTCATAGCCGTACATGTTGGCTGTAGGGCCTCCGACGTCGCTGATGATCCCTTTGAAATCTTTGTACTCGGTAAACTGTGCCGCCTCTTTTAGGATCGATTCCTCGCTGCGGGTTCGGATGGTACGTCCCTGATGGACACCGATCGCACAGAAGTTACACTCTCCCCAGCATCCCTGATGGGTCATGATGGAAAACTTGATCGTCTCCAGACATTTAACTGACCCTTTGGGTCGATGATACGGATGAAGCTCACGGGTATACGGCAATGCAGAAACCGCGTCCATCTCAGCCTCATCCAAATAATCGGCGGGTGGGTTTTGGATGCTGTAGCGTCCGTCCACTTCTTGACACAAACCGTTAGCCGAAATCGGATCGTTGTTATGGTAAAACGCATCAAACAAGTCGATATAACTCTCTTTGTTTTCCAAACACTCTGCGTGTGAAGGTATCGTTAGATACCCTTCGCGCGGCTCTTTGGCGATATAACAGACACCGCGAATGTTATGCGGAGATTCACCATTTGCTAACGCTTTCGGCAGAGCGATAATCGCCCCCTCCCCCATACCGTAGATCAGGTAATCGGCTTTGGAATCAAACAAAATCGGTTTACGGAGTTTATTCGTCCAGTAGTCATAATGGGTTACACGGCGCAAGCTCGCTTCGATTCCTCCGAGGACGATAGGCACCGTATTTTTAAAATGCTTTCGGATCAGGTTCGTATAAACGAGTACAGCACGATCCGGCCGGGCGTTATTGACACCGCCGGGAGTGTAGTCATCACTGTTGCGAAATTTTTTCGTTGCGGTGTAGTTGGAGACCATCGAATCGACGCTTCCGCCGCTAACTCCCCAAAAAAGTTTCGGTTCTCCCAAACGCATCACATCATCGGTGTTGATATCCGGCTGTCCTATAATCCCGACGCGGTACCCTTCCCTCTCCAATATCCGCCCTACAACGGCTACTCCGATGAACGGCGAATCAATATAGGCATCGCCGGAGACTAGGATAACATCGCATTGATCCCATCCGCGCGCATCCATTTCGGCACGAGTCGTGGGTAAATAACGTAGATGTTCAGGTGTAATTGTTTTCATAACGCGATTGTACGGTTAAATCTCTTAGGAGAGGCTATGAGGTACGGTATAATAAAAATATGGAAAATAATCTAAATCAAGAGATCATCGAGCATCTCATGCACCCGCGCAACTATGGCCCTCTCAAAACGCCTACCGGTGTAGGGGTCGGGCACAGTGAAAAGAGCGGTGAGTTTGTCATTTTCTATATCGAAACAAAAGACAAAACACTGCAGGAAGTCGGCTACGCCACCAACGGCTGCCAAGATACCGTCGTTTTAGGCTCAATGTTTACGGAGATGATCAAAGGGCAAACCATTGCATATGCTCAAAGTGCGGCACAAAAACTCCGAGACAAAGTCGCTCTTGGACCGCTAAAACAACAAGCATGTGCGAATATGGTACTTACGGCGTTTGAAGCGGCTTTGATTCATGAACACCAACGTAGCGAAGGCTCTTCAGAAGAGCTTTACGCTATTGAAATCGGTATGGAATGTGAGGTAGAGGAATGATCGACGCAACACTTTTTAGACGTAAACACCAACTTTGGCTACGGATTGCCTTTATGTCCTTTTCGGTGACTGACCCGTGGGTAAAAAATCGCCTGTATGAATTTTCCCAAATGGAATTTCGTCATCTCAAATGGCTCGCCGGATCACTATATGAAAATAATTCAGTTTATGATTATGAACGAGATCCCCGTTTTACAATTGAGATCAGTTCTTTTTTTGAATTAATCCGTACTACGATTAATGAAATCAAAACTCTCAATCTTCTTTACGTCTCGACACCTTTGAGTGAACGGATGCGAAACGATGAAATATATATCCTTTCGACGTTGGAAGCTTATCTCGAAAAAAGTTCATTGGATGAACCGATCACTGCTTTTAATCGTTCCCGTCATTGGCCGGATTCTCTGCTAAATTCAGATGAAACCGATGCGCTAACCTACTTCTTATTTGAAGAGAGCTACAAAGAATATGAACTCATCATGGTCTACTTTTATCAGCAAATTCGTGCCACAACTGCGGCACAGGTCAGCCATTATCAAGACCTGATTGATGAGTCCCATTTTCATCTGCGCTCTTTTGGAGAGATGATGGCAAAAATGGGGATTTTGGCGCTCCCAAGAACGATCCATCAACGAACCTATGAAATTACTGATATGGGAAAATTTCTCCGTTCAGGGATAATGGATGAAGAAAGCGCAAAAGAAGAGTGCCGAAAACTCTCTGCGTCTATCACGGATGAAAAACTCGCTGCATTTTTTGAGTTTATCAATTATCAGGAAAGTTATCACATCGAGATAATGAAAAAATTATTAGGAGAACTAAATGGTTGAGCAAGGTAATATCTATATACTATTAGCAGTTGTGGCACTTTTTGCATTTGTACTTACCCGTAAAAAGGGTAAGTAACTATAGT
>NZ_JAQTQR010000130.1 GCF_028712165.1 Sulfuricurvum sp.
AGGAGTTCTATTTTATCTATATGAATAAAACGTTGATCGGTTATTTGGGTTTTACCAAGGGGTATTATCTTTTTGCCTATAGTAATGCATACGTTCAAGACGATTTTAGTGAGCCCCTTTCGACGACGCTTCCTTTAGATACGAAGATATATCGATCAGCATCACTGTTTCCGGCGATTGAAGCCCTTTTACCTGAAGGGGTGGATAAAGAGATTTTGGAGCGGAAGAGTAAGACACCTACAGAATTTTATCTTTTTGAGTATCTCAACACCGATACCGCCGATATCATCTTTAGCCGTACTACGATGACGTTTCCGGGGAGGAGGGCAGAGTATTTCTCTTATTTGTTAGCCAAAGAGGAGATATTAAAAGAGTATACCCCCTTTCCAAACATACTCCCATATAGAGTTGACTTGGAAGAAGAGATGCTTTTTCCCAAAAGCGATTTAAACGAGCAGCAAATCGAAAAGATCAAAGTGATGTCGTTATCAGGATATCAGCATAAACTCAAAGTGAGCATTGATCATAAGAAAAAGATCATTTCTCAAAACCAAGACGGCGAGATCGCTTCGTATTTTATGAAACCCTACAATAAATACAAAGCTGATCCATCCAATACCCACTATTTTCCTCATCTGGCAGTGAATGAGCATCTGTATATGTCATTTGCCCGTGAGAAGCTCGGATTTGATGTACCGTATACGGCAATCTGTAGAGATAAACCGGAGGGTGAGTTTCACTACATCATCAAATACTTCAACCGCTACAAAGGGTTTCGGTATGCCATGGATGAAGTATCTTCGATTATGGGATTGGATAGCGATACGAAGTATCAAACGACCGCAGAAAAAATGTTTACAGCCATTGAGACGGTTTTAGTACAGGAGCAAGAAAAGATTCGGATGTTGGAATACTTTTTCTACTCCTATGTCATTATGCATGAAGACATGCATACAAAAAACCTCTCCATTATTAATGATCGTGGCAAATACTTTGCGTCACCGCTTTATGATATTGCTGCTACCGGGTTTTATGATAATGCATATGGATATGAGAGTCATTTGCCGGTATGCGGTAAACAAAACAATATCCGACTGGGCGATTTTATGGAATTGGCAAAACGGTTAAATGTGAGAAAGAGTTTGGTCAAAGAGGGATTTAGCAAGATACTTCATCAATACACCTTTGCTTTTCCCGAATACATCGAAAAAGTACGTTCCATAGGATCGTTGCCTTACTATCATAAGAAAATAAGACCCAAAGAGGGTGAAGCTGTAATGGTCGTTTCAAAATGCGTTGAATTTGCAGATGTGCTTGAAAAGAATCATCATGAGCGGGTTCAAAAACTGATCGAGTTGGAGTATTACAAACAGCTTGGACTGAAAGCTTATATAACAACTGCTGGGATCAGTGAAATTGTAGGGATGAAGAACGAAGAGAAAGTGATCGATAAACTAGGGCTTTATGCCGGAGGGATTACTCAAGAATTGTTTAACAACCTTGGGCGACTTGGAATGTATACAGCGATGGATGTGTTGGAAAAAGAGGTGGTTAAATAGTTTTAGACAAAGGATTGTTTAAATGCGCAAACATATCCGCATTAATATTTTAAAACTTCTTTGTTTATTGCTTTAAAATACTGTAAATAGGCTTATTGTAGCAGTAAAATAATCTGCAATAATTATTACACTTTCTGCATAGAAGTAATAGGAGTCATACGTGACTTTTAGCCTTAAATAGATTAGAAGAATTTCTCAAATATGTTGATATGAAACGACAGGGCGCTTATAATCAAACGACGCTAAACCCCTGCTGCTTCCATAAGTTAATCCCACCTTTAAGATTGAGGGGCTTAAATCCGTTTTTTGCCAAAATGCGTGAGGCACCGACACTTCTGTTGCCGCTTCGACAATAGACGACAATGGTTTTATTTTTTACTTTATCAAGCTTCGAAAGACTTTCCGATAAAACATGCAGAGGGATTAGCGTAGCTCCTTTGATCCGTTCTTGAGAAAATTCATTGTCGGTTCGAACATCTAAAAGAAAAACTTCTTTGCTATTTTTTAAAAGTTCAGATGCTTCTGATGGGACAGTGGACTTGAAATTTGCAAGTATCCATCCTTTAGAATAAGCAATAAAAAGAAAAACGATAGAAGATGGAATAACCCAAGTAATGATTTCAGCAGGCATAAAAAGCTCCAATTTTTTTTGCCATTTTATCGCATCATGCTGATAGTAAAGTGTCTAACATAATGCTACATGCATAATGTTGGGATTAATTTGCAAAGACGAAGTAATATTAAGCAGATACTTACTTTTGTTGAGAGTATTTAGAGACTTATCCTTCATGTCGAAAAATATTATTTTTTTATTTTCCGTATATTGGTCGATTGCTTTTTATTGGTTAAATCTAAGGCAGAGAATAGTGTGTGGAAAACACTTATTTTCCAAATAGATACTCTAAGCTCTTCATGGGTATAGCTTTTTACTAATTTTCAAGTTTAATTACAAAACTATAAACGGTTTATAACATATAAAACAACAATAGTGTTACCTATCGTAATAAATATCAATTATTACAAATCGTTACCAAATAAC
>NZ_JAQTQR010000013.1 GCF_028712165.1 Sulfuricurvum sp.
ACAAGACGCTCATCGTATTCCAAATCGAAAAAATCAAAGAAATCTTCGGTATCGGTAATTTTTTGAAATTCGGCTAATGTTCCCATCGTATGCTCCTTGTATTACTCGTTATGCAATTTTGACTCTAGAGTCCTATTTCACTTTTCAGTTGACTTGCCCATTCTTTAACACGATCTTCCGTCAAATCTTCTTGATTGACATCATCAATCCCTAATCCGCAGAATTTTCCGTCACGTTCTGCCAATGAAAATTCATAATCGTATCCGCTTGTTGAAGTAAATCCGTATGCACATGCACCGAGAGAAGTGAATAGATCATGCATTTTTCCAAGAGCGCTTAAAAAATGCTCTCCGTGTGTTTTCTGATCACCTGCACCGAAAAATGCAACTTTTTTACCCTCTAAATCCGGGCGGTCGTTACTAAGATCGTAAAGTGGGTCAACCCAATCGCGTTGAGGATCACCTTGACCCCAGGTAGAGGAACCGAGCAACAAGACATCAAAATCTTCAAATTGCTCTATACCGTCAAAATCTTCTTCCATATCGATAAGTTCTGCACCTTTGAACTCATCCGCAAGAAGTTCTGCCGCACCCCGTGTGACACCGCTGCTGCTACCAAAGAAAATACCGACTTTTGCCATAGTTACCCCTCCTGTTTAATACATGGTTTATATTGTTCGTAAATATCGATTGCACTTTGCAAGCTTTTGTCTCCGTCTTCAAATAATGCTTCCAATGTACGGAAACTGAAACGGTGTGCATCTTTAAAATACTTATTGACGATACAAATACGATCCGCGATTACGGCACAGCGCCCGAATCCTTCATGACTCATTTCCATAATAACATTACAGACAACACCCGTTTTACGTTCAAAAGAAAGTGCAATTGCTTTGTAAATCATTTTGATGTCGTTAATCATCATTTCATCAATGTCTGCGATCAAAGGAACTGCTTTTAATTCTTCTTTGGTTTTGACATATTTTTTTACCAACAACTCTTCATCACTGATTCGTGACCAGTTGCCAAATTGATCGAGTGCACGAATTTGTCGTACAATCTCCATCCCAAATTCACTCAATTGTTTTTCTGCGTCCATATTATTCTCCTTCTGCCCATCGGTCTTGTCGAACATCGTGTTCGGTTTGCATTTGAATGATGTTTTTAATCCATGGTGGAGGATTTCCATTAATCATTTGCACTAAAGTTTTCAACACATCTTCGATCAAAGTCGGCTCATTCACTTTCATAGGATGGATACCTGCACGGATAACTTTTGCTGCTGCCGTACCGCCGATACTCTCACAATACATGATGTTTACACCTTTGAGTGCACGAACACGAAAATCCGTTTTATCATCATCTTCAAGTTCAGAGGTATCGGTTTTAATAACTTCAGAGAGGGAAAACCCGTCTTTAGAGACGTTGTAAACAACAAACTCTCTCGCTCCGCCGAAGTGGGCGTTGATCTCTTCCATATCTTTGGTCGCGAAGGCGACTTTCATCGCATTTTCCATGGTTCCATTCCCCTCTACTGTGATTTTAGTGTTCATGTTTGACCTTTCTCAATGAATTTGCTATCTCAAATAAAAAATAGGTACTGCCTTCGTACAACTGATCGCTTTTAAGCTGATTCCCCAACTCTTCGTAATTCGGGAATCCGCGTAGAACGAGTGCCGTATTGTGATATGTATGCAAGATTCGTTCTGCATGAAAATTACTGATGACCATATCCGCAGAATCGAAAAAAGTTCGTGCATCTTCCAGGTCTCCGACAAATACTTTTTCCGCTTCAATATTGTGCAATGCATCACTAAATGTTGTAGATATTGCAGCATCGATGGTTCCGCCGACACTTCGGAGCAATGCACAGATTCCAACGAGCATATCCGGTTCACCGGTTACGACAAAATGGGAGCTTCCAATGAGAAAATGGGCATCCAACATCGCATCTTGAAGACGTGCACGCCAGCGTTTCATCAAAGGTTTTGGGTCTGTGTGTCGTATTTTCATCAAGGTCGCTACAAAATTGTCGCACCCGTCTAACCCCATCAAATGATCGAAATGGAGATGTTCAATTGCAGGGTTCTTTTTTTGTAATGCCTGAGCCGATTTTTTCATCGATGCACCGATACTGATTACAATCGAAGAGGTGGCCAAATCACGAATCTGATCGACTGTGATCCCGCCATTGGCCAATTTCCCCTGCCCTGCTTCCCAATATCCGTCCAGTGAGGTTGAAAGATCCGGTAGAGCATAGGTCTCAAATCCAAAATCCTCGCACAGACATTTGATCTTTTCAACCTCGATCGGCTGCATACTCAAATGCGGCAGAAAGACAAGTTTGTTAGTTTTTACTTCGGTAGCGGCAACAGTAAGTTGTTCGATCATCGCGGTGACGGTAAGAGCCCAACCGCTCTCCATTCCACCCTCATAATCAGGTGTATTGACATATACATAAGGGATTTCGATATGCATCCCTACTCCGCGTACGTCATCGCCTTTGGTCTCGGTGAGTCCAGTCGTATGCAATCCGATCATGGAAGGTTTGAGCGTCTTCTCTTTGTTTTGAATATTTTCAATCGCCATCAAGATCGAATAATCACCGCCGTCAAGCACCGCGGTGATATCGCTGACAGATGTATTGTTAATCGCGATCGGTTCATTAAAATGGCGTGTAAAAAATACTTTTGTATACGAAGCACACCCTTGCGCACTGTGCATCAGGGGCATACAATCTTTTACCCCCAGATAGGCGAGAGTCGCACCCATCGGCTGCGAATGCTTGATCGGGTTGACTTGAAGAGGTTTATGTTCATGACGAGAGAGGGAAAATTCCATGACAACTCCTTAGTTACCTTAGATATTGCAAGAAGTGTGCGAGAAGAACCATTTTAAGACATACAATACATTTATTTATCTATAATCAGAAACATTTAAATACATAGGAGCATCATTTGAACACTTCTTATCTCGAATCTCACCCAGATGAAAACGGATATTTTGGAAAATTTGGAGGCTCTTTTATCCCCCCTGTTCTCGAAAAACCGTTTGCAGAAATTACGCAAGCCTATAAAGAAATTAAAAACTCTCCTGAATTTATTAACGAACTCAAATACGTCCGCAAACATTATCAAGGGCGTCCGACACCCGTAACATTTGCACAAAACCTCACCAAACACTGTGGAGGAGCTAAGATTTATCTCAAACGAGAAGATCTCAATCATACCGGAGCTCACAAACTTAACCACTGTATGGCAGAAGTGATCCTCGCAAAACATTTGGGAAAGAAAAAAGTGATTGCAGAAACGGGAGCAGGACAACACGGTGTCGCATTAGCAACAGCAGCAGCTTATTTCGGTCTGGAATGTGAAATCCATATGGGTGAAGTCGATATTGCCAAAGAGCACCCAAATGTTGTACGGATGAAAATATTAGGGGCGAAAGTTGTTCCTGCAACACACGGGCTAAAAACTCTAAAAGAAGCAGTAGACTCAGCTTTCGAAGCCTATGTAAAAGATCCCGATAGTACCATCTACTGTATCGGATCAGTCGTCGGTCCCCATCCGTTTCCGATGATGGTTCGTGATTTTCAGTCCGTAATCGGTTTCGAAGCAAAAGAGCAGTTTATGGAGCATGAGGGAAAACTCCCTGATAACGTAATTGCGTGTGTTGGGGGCGGCTCGAATGCGATGGGGATTTTCTCCGCATTTATCGATGAACCGAGTGTCAAACTCTACGGAGTTGAACCGCTCGGTAAAGGGGAAAAGCTCGGAGACCATGCCGCAACTCTCACCTACGGTGAAGAGGGAATTATGCACGGATTCAACTCTATCATGCTCAAAGATGCCGAAGGTAACCCTGCCCCTGTACACTCAATCGGATCGGGTATCGACTACCCCTCTGTCGGACCTGAACATGCTTATCTAAAAGAGATCGGTCGAAGCAATGTGGCACTTTGTAATGACGATGAAGCCATCGAAGCTTTCTATACTCTTTCTCAATTAGAAGGGATTATTCCTGCCCTTGAATCGGCTCATGCGGTCGCTTATGCTATGAAACTAGCGAAAACACTCCCAGCCGATCAAACCATTTTAGTCAATCTCAGTGGACGCGGCGATAAAGATATCGACTATGTTATCGAGCACTATCCTGTTCCTAACGCAAAATTTTAAATCTTTCATACTTCCCACGGTGCCGGTTTGCCGACATTGGCAAACACGGGATTGCGGAATGCGTATTTCAGATCTTCCGCAAGGTTGAGTAATCCGTTATAGCCGCCATAACTCGTTTTTTTCTCCTGATTGACGTCAATAAACGAGATTTTTTTCTTGATCGCGGTATAGAGGCTGCGTCCTCCAGCAAGAAGAATATGGGCTCCTGTCTGATCGATGATTTTCCCCTGTTCAGAAGCAGGTTTGGTCATCAGCACCCCATTTTCTCCCAGATACTCACGAGCTTTATCGATGTCATCCTGCGTTGATTTTGCGACACTTGTCGCTACCACTTCAATCCCTAAATCCTGAAGTCCTGAAGCGATCGACCATGCTTTGTTTCCACCGGTATTGAGAACCGCTTTTTTCCCTGCAAACATTGTTCGATACGGGATCAAGTTGGCTTCCAACTCCGCTTCGGCTTCGGCGATCACTGCTTCGGCTCGTGCAATGAGTTCCGGATCACCCAAAGCGGTGACGATTTCACGAATCGCAAAAGACGTATCGCGCTTTCCGTAAAACGATACCGAAATCCAAGGGATACCGTATTGTTCCTGCATTTTGCGGGTTAACGTGATAAGAGATTTGGCACACACGATGACATTAAGTTTTGCACGGTGGGCACAGCGGATATCACCGACACGGCCGTCTCCGCTCATCGAACTGAGGACTCGTATACCGATCTTCTCAAACAGCGGCATATACTGCCACATATCTCCGGTAACATTGTAATCGCCGATCAGATTGATATCATAGGGAGTCGTGAACTCAGGTTCTTTTGTACCGATCAAATGCTCTAACACGGCTTCTCCCGCAAGACGCGAGCCTAGGTTCTTACTTCCAACAAATCCCGGAGCGTGAACAGGAACGATAGGTACACCGTGTTTTTCAGATCCTTTTTTACATGTCATATCCATATCATCACCGACCAATGATGTGACACACGTCGAATAAACAAAAATCGCTTCAGGCTTATAATGCTCCATCACATGATCGATCGAATCCGCAAGACGTTTATCTCCGCCAAAGATTACATCATTGGTCGTGATTCCGGTCGTAAATCCCATTTGTGTATGATCTGTTCCCTTGTACGACGTTTTTGTCTCACGGGTTTCCCAAGATGCTCCCAGACACGTTTGAGGCCCGTGAACCAAATGGACTGCATCGGCATACGGAAAAAGGGATATTTGTGCACCATCAAATGCGCATCCCCCGGCAGCTAGCCCCGGTTTGGGCTTATCACACCCTTCTCCGGGTTTTTTGTCTTTACTGTGAGAGCAGGCACTCTCGTTCATAAGTTCTTTGATTTTAGCTCGGCTTACCATCGGATACTCCTTGGAAGTGTATTATCCGAAAGTATGCATAAGGCGTACGAGCGAAGGGGTTTAGGATTTTTTACTGGCGGTTACGAGGAAGATAGGATAGTCCTGCGTCTCTTTTTCTATCGTATGGGCATGATGAAAACGGACATGTTCAAATCCTGCATCTTCAATCGTTTTGCGCAACGTATCCCGATCAAAACCGAAATGATGAACTCCCTCATTTCCGTGGCTGTGAAATGTCCCGTCTTCGGCTTCCAAATCGGCAATTGCGATAAAACCGTCACGTTTTAGATGCGCATGAAATGCTCTGAATAAATCTGCCGTATCTTCGACGTGGTGCATTGCCATTGAACTGACGATACCGTGGAATTGTTTTTCCAGAGGCGTTTCGCAAATATTTTGGCAGATTGCTTCCACTCTAAGTTTGTCCGAATTTTTACTCTCCAACTGCTCCAGCATTTTCTCGGAAAGATCGACCCCGACAACCTGTTGAACCATTTGAGCTATTTTAAAACTAAGCAGTCCCGTACCCGCTCCGAAATCCATAATATGCATCGTATTGAGTAAAGAAATTCGATTTGATATCGTTTGGAACACCGCATGGGCGATATTTTGACGCATATCGCCTTTGTCCCATTCCGCTGCCGCCTTATTGAAACGTTCGCTCATTATAAACCCTCATTTATCTGTTGTGAAACCATACGTATTTCACGTTGAGGATAGGGAATCGTAATGTTCGCCTCTCTCAACGCTTTATAGATGGCCATATTGGCTTCGTATTGTATCTTGAAAAAATTGCGGGTCGGAACCCAATAGCGTACTCCGAGCTCAACTGCACTGTCTCCGAATTTTTCGATACCGATGATCGCCTGGGTCTCTTTTGAGACGTTTTCAATCCCCTCTATCACTCTACGGATAATTGCGATCGCTTTTTCGGCATCGGCATCATAGGAAATCCCGATACTCGACTCTACGATACGGTATTTAAATGAGTTGACGATCACTTCACCGATCATATTTTTATTCGGAACCGTAATAAGCTCTTCATCTTCGGTTCGCAGTGTCGTATACGCAAGACGTATCTCTTCGACTTCACCATAGACTTTGTTGATCAGAATCGTATCCCCGATTTTAAACGGTCGTGTAATGATGAGTGAAATTCCGGCCGCATAGTTGGCGACACTTCCCTGAATCGCCAAACCCGCCGTTAAAAAAACCGCACCGACCGCTGCGATAAAGGGTGCAATAGATATTCCCAATTTACCGATGGCGACAACCAGCATGGCACCGAAAACCAATATTCGGATGCCGTTGGCAACAAATTTCCCCAGTGTTACGTCAAAATCATGCTGTTGAAAAAATTTGATGAGAAGATTGTATACATATTTCGACAAAAACCAGCCGATCGTTACAATGATCAGTGCTCCGATAATCTGGAAGCTGTAATTGGCTAAAAAATCGATCGCTTTGACGTAAAACTGATTTAAATATGCTATTTGCTGTTCCATACAATATCTCCTGATTTCAATTACTCATGCCCTTTATGTTTCTTACGTCCGACATAATTGAGGACTGCCATAGAGACGATCAAAATACCCACGCCGCTGATAAGATAGAAAGCATAATTCATGTTGCGAATATCGTCAATCGCCACTTTAAACACCACCATCAACGATTCGATCGAGAGGGCAATAATAATCGAGGTAAGAAATTTCGTCAGCGTTTTGTATTCATTTCCCTCCTCAGGTGTCAATGAACGATAGAATACCTCATGCTCTAATATTGTTTTCGAGAGATCAAAAATCGCGATAGCCAGTGTAATTCCGATAATCGATTTGAACACGTGCTGCAATGTCTCATCACCGAAACTTATCAGTGCTTTTACAAAACCGACCAATCCGTAAACACCTAAAAAGAGTGCTAGTAAAACCAACCCTCCGCCCAAAAGTGCATAAACCCCGACAGAAAGTTTGGATATAAGCCGGTTGCTGTCGATCAGATGCATTTTACTCAGCACGGCAACCACATCGATATCAAACACGGCAATCTTGCCATCCGGATACTTTCGGGCAACCGAAACTTTCGGCTTTCCGCTGTTGGCACAGATATAGGGGTTGGAGATGTAATTGCCTTTTTCATCAAACTGTATTCGGTTGATGAAATAGGAACGGTCTGAGCCTTTTAACGACATATCATGATCATGCCGACGCCATGTAGGGGTTATCTGTTCCCCTTTAGCGTTCATCAGATACATATCGCTCAGACATGGTAATCGTTTGAAAAAATTTCGTACCTGGAGATCATCAAAATCTTGGCGAGGATTATCGCTGATTGTAGTAACTAAAAACCCCTCTACCGCATCCCGATTATCACGATAGATCTGCATCATTTGTTTCATTCGCTGTTATCCACTCTATAAAGTTATTTTAGTGTATCCAAAATGGTTCCAGTAAGTCAAAAAGAATAGACCCAATCGCTAAACAATCTACTAAAGATGTAGCATAATGTTTCTTATCACTTATTAGTATTTTTTTGTTATCATCTAGCTTAATTAAATTTTTGTTATAGAAAGGGGATATTATGAGTACACAGAAAAAACTGACTCTCAAAGATTTTGAAACCATCCTAAAAACAGAAAAAGCAAACATAGAGAAAAACATACGATTGATCAAAGCAGAAGTAACCAGTATTGATTCCGGAAAAGATATCGGCGATATAGAAGATATGGCTGAGATTGAAATCAACAACACAACCGACCATGCCATTCTCTCTCAGCTCCAATCTCAACTCTTTGAAATCGATGCCGCATTAAATCGTATCAATTTGGGGATATACGGTATTTGTGAAAAAACCGGAAAATCAATCCCGATTGAGAGATTAATGGCAAATCCGACGGCACGTACCGTTGTTGGGGAATGAAAGGGTTATTATGTCTTATCCAGAGCATCTGAACAATCATTTGGGAGAAGTTGCCGAAAAACTCGGTATTGATCCCATCGATATGACCATCGTCAAAATGACCCCCGGTGTTGATGATCGACATAAAGAGCTTGAGCTGATACAAGGGAGTTGGAAAGAGACACGGCCGTGGATTATCATTGACGAAAAAGATCGTATTTATACGTTGACATCGGCCGAGTCTTTATCGATGATCATACGACTCCTCAGTAACAGTCAAAGTGAAAATTTTCAACATAAACTTGAAAAAGCAATTTGGCAGCGTTTGCCTATCGATTTTGAAGATGTTTGGTCCGTAGCAATGGACCGAATACAGACAATGGCTCGTTCCCAATCAGACAGTACCGTCGTCAATATTGATCTCGATTGGCTGGTAAGTGAGATCAAACAAAAATACCCGAATCTTTTTTACCATTTAGACCAGATAATGACGCAGAAAGAATAATTGAACGACAGTGAAATAAAATGCTCGGCAATGAACAGCTTATTCATCACTTAATAGCGGCAGGGGTTCTTAGAACCCAATCTCTCATCGATGCTTTCAAAAAATGCGACCGTATTTTTTTTGTCCCCCAAGAGTATTTTTCTTATGCCTATGAAGACCGTCCGTTACCCATAGGAAAAGCTCAAACGATATCCCAACCTTATACCGTTGCTATTATGCTCGAGCTCCTCGCTCCTCAGATTGGAAACAGGGTGCTTGATATCGGTTCAGGATCAGGATGGACGACCGCACTGTTAGCAACGGCTGTGGGAGCATCAGGAAGTGTGGAAGGGATAGAAATCGTTCACTCATTGGTCGAATACGGAAATAATAATTTAGCCAAAGCCGATATTCCTAACGCATCGATCAAGTTAGGTGACGCAACCTATCTGGGAAAACCGGGGGAAGTTTATGATCGGATACTGGTTTCTGCCAGTGCAACTGAAATGCCTCTACAGCTTTTTGATCAGCTTAAACCCGGTGGAATACTTGTTATACCGATCCAAAACAGTATTTGGCGTTTTATCAAACAAGAAAACGGTTCAATCGATTCTTACGAGCTTCCGGGATTCGTTTTTGTCCCGCTTATTCTCTCATAATAAAATTATTTCCAAATCCCCTCTATCTGTGTTTCACAGTAAGGACAGCGGTTTAAATTTTTCAAATGATTCGTAACATATTGTCCAATATGTCCATGACGATCGATCACCAATTTGTAACAGTTTGGACAATAGGTAGATTCTCGTGTCTCATCATCAATATTACCGACATAAACATATTTTAATCCGGCTTTTTTACCGATCTCATACGCACGTCGAAGCGTAGAAGCCTGAGTTCTAGGAACATCCTGCATTTTGTACATCGGGTGAAATCCGCTGATATGCCACGGCATAGAGGGATCAAGTGCTGATTGGAAATCTGCGATCGCACGGATCTCTTCGTCCGAGTCGTTGTATCCGGGAATCAGCAGGGTCGTTGTCTCTATCCATATCCCTTTTTTATGGGCGTATTCGATTGTGTCCAGCACCGGTTTGAGCGAAGCACCACAGATATTGCGATAAAACGATTGATCATATCCTTTGATATCAATATTCATTCCATCCAAATACGGAGCAATGGTATCAAGCGCTTGATGCGTTTCATAGCCGCTGGTAACGTAGATATTTTTCAGTCCCGCCTCATGAGCGAGTTTGGCAGTATCATACGTGTATTCAAAAAAAACGACCGGTTCGTTGTAGGTGTAGGCAATACTGTCGCATTTGTATTCCAATGCCAGGTCAACAGCTTCCTGCGGTGAAAGGGGACGTCCGAATATTTCGTGATGATGTTCTTTCGGGTATTGGGAAATATCGGCATTTTGGCAAAATTTACACGAAAAATTACATCCAACCGTTCCGAATGAAAATACCTTTGACCCCGGTAGAAAATGAAACATCGGTTTTTTTTCGATGGGGTCTACATTGACCGCCGCAGCAAGTCCGTATGTCAGAAGTTGCAGTTGCCCATCTTGCACTTGACGAATTCCACAGATTCCGTATTCACCTTCGGAGAGTTTACAGTGCTGATTGCATGCGAGGCATGCAATCCTCCCGTCTTCAAGTTTTTGGGATAACCATGCTAATGATGACATAATGACTCCTTTTATAAAAGTGTCTAATCCGGTTTATTTCGTAAAATACTCCAGTAATTGATCATCAGGAATTTTAGTCACATCAGCATGAAGATTGATCGTCATTGTACTTTTTATTGCCGGATCGATTAATTCTACGATTTGATTATTAATCGCTTTCGGTGCGGAAAAATACCAAGAATCATATCTGTATTCTTGCAAGCTTCTTGAAATCTGAGCCGCAATCTCTTTAATGCGGCGATGTTCTTCTTCTTCCTCTAGATTATGGTTTTCACCTGATCCGCTTGCACCAACGCCTTGGAAATTTCCTTTTCGATCAGAGACTTTATCTCTCAGACGTTCATGGGTTTCAAGACTATCGATCGATTGAACAAGCTCGACTGATTCCCTACCCATAGGATCCACTTTGATAGCAAAAAGTTTAAAGCGCTGTAAATCAGTAACAATAATAAGTTTTATTGACATAATCACTCCTCTCTTTTAAAAATGCTGAAGATTTAACTGAGCGAAAAAGATCAATTGAATTTCTCCAACTTTTACATTGTAGCAAAAGTAGCACAATGTGAAACGTTTATTTCACTTTGATTTGTTTGACTGTGTCGTCTTTAGACTCTTTTTTCGGCAGAGTGACTTCGAGAACACCGTCTTTATTTTCGGCATGGATGTTTTCAGTATCGACATTTGAGGGCAAAGTAAAACTACGTATAAAGCTGCCAAAGTTGCTTTCACACTGGTAATAGTCCTCTTTTTTAACCTCGTTTTTCTCTTTTCGCTCCCCTTTGAGGGTCAAAACACCATTTTCTACCTTCACGCTTATGTCCTCTTTTTTGACACCTGGAAGGTCTACATCGATGTGGTAGGCATATTCGCCTTCACGTGTATTTACGGAGGGGGTAAAGCTCGAAAACACATCTTTACTTAAATCAGATGAGAAAGCTTCACCTATGCGTTTTTCTAATGAACGCAACTCTTTAAACGGATCAAATCGTGTTAACAACATAATAAACCCCTTCTCGAGTAATTTACAGAGAAATGAGATGTTGCACCATACCTCTGCATGAAAAATTTTAACTATGCAGTGGTGAAAAAAATATTAATAAATGAATTAAATTATTATTTCTTAGTTCTTTAAACTCAAAGCTACTTTTCCTTTAATCACATCAACCTCCACGACTCGAATACAGCTCAACTGCTGATTGACACTAAGGACTTCGAGCGGATGTGCAATCCGTTTTTCACTCATTTGAGAAATATGGATCAACCCGTCGTTTTTAAGACCGATATCGACAAATGCTCCAAAATCTGCGATGTTTCGTACAACACCTGAGACGATAGAACCCTCTTTAAGCTCTTTGATATCCGTCAAATCCGAACGGAAAATGATCGGAGGCAGCGTTTCACGCGGATCAAATCCCGGTTTGCGCAGTTCTGTAATGATATCTGCAAGCGTCGCTTCCCCTACCCCTAATTCCAGTGCAATGTTTGGAATCTGCTCTTTGGTGATAGCGCTAAGATCGTATCGTTTTAACAGGGTATTGGCTGCATCATAACTCTCAGGGTGAATCCCTGTATTGTCCAACACACTTTTACCCTCGCGTATCCGGAAAAATCCTGCACACTGTTCATACGCTTTGGCTCCCAGTCCCTTGACCTTGAGGAGTTCCTGCTTGCTTTTAAAAGCACCGCTGTGTTCACGGTAGTCGATAATCGTTTTCGCCAATTTGGCACCGACTCCTGCAACGTAGGACAAAAGTGAGGCCGAAGCACTGTTGGGATCGACACCGATTCGGTTGACCAGATCTTCGGTTACCTCATGAAGTTTTTTTTCCAGCTGTTTTTGATCGACATCATGCTGATACTGTCCAACTCCGAGCGATTTCGGATCAATTTTGACCAGTGCTGCCATCGGATCGCGCAAACGCTGGGCGATTGATATCGCTCCGCGTATCGTAACATCGAGCTGCGGATACTCCTCCTGTGCGATTTTAGAAGCCGAATAGACCGATGCCCCCGCTTCGGATACGACGGTATAGGTGAGACTCAGTCCCTCTTCACGGTTCAATCGGGCAAAAAATTCCTGAGTCTCGCGTGATGCGGTCCCATTACCGATGGCAACCGCATTGATACCGTAACGCTCGGCAAGCTGTTTAACCACTTTGGCACTTTTTTCATAATCGCTCTGCGGAGGGGTAGGATAAATCACCGCATGATCCAGATACGTACCGTGTTCATCCACTACGGCGAGTTTGCACCCCGTACGATACGCCGGATCGGCTCCCAATATAGCTCGTTTGGTGACTGGAGGTGATCCCAGCAGCTGTGTCAGGTTTTTGCCGAAGGTATTGATCGCCTGTGTGTCGGATTTTTCTTTGATCATCATATGGATTTCACGTTCGAGAGAAGGGAACAACAGCCGTTTAAACCCGTCGAGATAACTTGCCAATAAGAGACTTTGGGAACTCTTGGCATTTTTTGGAATCCGATAGCGCACAATCGCATTTTCTACCCGATCCAGATCGAGTGTGATCTTTACGCTCAGTTCTTTTTCACTGACACCGCGCATAATCGCGAGGTAACGATGCGACGGGATTGATGATATCTTTTCGCTTTTTCCGGCGAGTTTGGCAAAAAGCCCCTCTTCTTTCAACCCTTTCGAACCTTTGATCTCAAATGACGAATAGTCCATAATCTGACGTCGCCAGTGATCTCGTTCTCTCGGATCATCGCTGTAGCGTTCCGCCACTATGTCCTGAGCCCCTTTGATTGCATCCTCTCGGGTTGTGATGCTCCCTTTTACGAACGATTCAGCACGCTTCGTAAACTCTGTAATATCCAACTGAGCTCTCTCCAACAGATCGGCCAATGGTTCCAATCCTGCTGCAATCGCTGCACTTGCACGGGTATTTTTTTTCTCTTTGTAGGGTCGAAAGATATCTTCTACCTCCTGCAGTGTTGCGGCATTGTTAAGCCGTGAACGCAGATCCTCGCTCATCACAGCGCGCTCGATGATCAGCCGTTCGACTTCCTCTTTGCGTTCCAGCAGTTTTTTTGAGTAGGCATATACGCTCTCAAAATCGCGCAGCTGCTCGTCCGTAGCTCCGTCTGTCATCTCTTTGCGATAACGGGCAATAAAAGGGATGGTAGATCCCTCTTCGAGAAGTTTTAGGATATTGGTAATCGTTTTGGAACTTAGTCCGGTTTTTTCGATGAGAAGTTGTATCAGGGGGGTCATAAAAATCCTAGGAAATAATAATCCGATTATATCGAACGAAGTTAAATTGTGAGGAGTTATTCCCCCCGTTACAACCAACCGCGGTTGCGAAAATAGATCAGCGGTATCACTCCTGCAATCACCATCATCATCAATGACATCGGATACCCGAATGTCCAGCTCAGTTCCGGCATAAAATGAAAGTTCATCCCGTAAATGCTCGCGATCAATGTCGGAGGCATCAAAACGACGCTTGCTACGGTAAAGAGTTTGATGATCTTATTTTGCTCGATATTCGTCTGAGCCAAAAAGAGATTTTGGAGGTTATCGAGAGTATTGCCGTCAATCGTAATGAACTCGACCAACGAGTTAATATCTTTGATCATTATGACCACGTCTTGTTTGATGTTCGACGGAAGTTTGGTCGATTTTGCCAAAGCCGTCAAGATACGGCGTTTATCAAAGACCGATTGACGTACCTTTAGGGTAAATCCCTGCAGTGTCGAAATTTTGCGTAGCGTATCTTCGGACTTGCCGTCTGATTCCCATAAAAGCTTTTTACGGATGTCATCGCTTTCATTTGCGGCATATTCCAGTAAATCGGCATCCTGATCGATCCGGATGTCAAATATTTGCATAAATACGTCGTATCCGTTATAGAGCTCTTTTGGGTGGGAAGTGAGCATCTTGTGGATCATCTCAAACGTTTGAAGTTGTTTATCACGAATCGTAAAGAGGATATCATCCTGTAAGACAAAACTGATACTCTCATTGTAATGCGATTTGGCGGTTTCGACAAAAAAGAATGACGCAAAAAAATACGAATTGATGATAATACTGCGATTGTCTTCCCAATAGCGTGAACTTATTTCGATCTCTTCACGTTCCTGTTTGGAAGGAATCTTAATATCAAACAATGTTTCAATCTGCAGAATTTCATCTACCGAGGGGTGAAGCATATCAATCCAAACGATATTCTTCACCTCAGAGGGCGATTCGATTGCACTTAAAGATGTTGCGGTAAAAATCTTATTATCGCGTGTATAAAATGTTACCATTCAAGCCTCCGCGTTATGATTTTCGATCCAATTTCTCAAATCCGGGAAGTATCTTCCCTTCGAGCAATTCCAAACTTGCCCCTCCGCCGGTCGAAATGAAACTGAATTTTTCTTTCTCCCCCGCTTTTTCGACGGCATCGACCGTATCCCCGCCGCCGACAATGCTGTAAGCATAACTTTCGCTGATGATGGTTGCCAGCTTGTAGGTCCCTTTTGAGAATTGGTTGATCTCATAAATCCCCATCGGTCCGTTCCATATTATCGTGTTTGAGAGCTCAATCGCTTCAGAGAAGAGTTTCAATGTAGCGGGTCCGATATCGACGGCATGAAATCCATCTAAAACATCTTGTACCGGAACGACTTTAACATCGATCGGATGCTCAATAGAATCCGTAATGACGACGTCCACAGGCAAATATACTTTTACATGATGCTGTTTTGCCTCTGAGAGTACTTCTTTTGCCGTTTCGAGGAAATCCTCCTCTACCAATGATCCTTTCATATCATAGCCAAGCGCTTGCAAAAAAGTATTGCTCATCGCCCCTCCGATAATCAGTTTGTCCACTTTTTGCATTACCGACGTCAACAACGTAATCTTAGTAGAGATTTTGGAGCCTCCGACAACCAGTGCAATCGGACGGATCGGATTTTCAAGCGCTTTTGTAAACGCCTCGATTTCCCGCATCATCAAAAAGCCTGCCACCTTCGTCTCGACATAATCCGCTATTCCGTACGTCGAAGCATCCCGACGATGGGATGTCCCAAATGCGTCATTTACGTATACATCGCAGAGTCCGCCGAGTTGTTTGCAAAACTCGGGATCATTTTTTTTCTCACCCTCATAAAATCGGATGTTTTCAAACAAAAAAATCCGTTCGATCGAGCACTGGGCATTTTCGGTTTTTAAGGTATCCAAATCGTCGATAAATTCGACCCGTTTCTGAAGCAGACGCTCCAGTCGTTTTTGAATATGTTTAAGCGAATAGCGTTCATCATATCCACCCTTCGGACGACCCAAATGACTCACCAATGTTATCGAACAAGCATTATGATCGATGCAATAATTGATTGTCGGAAGAGCCGCACGAATTCTGCTGTCGTCGGATATGTTGTACTGTGCATCCATTGGGACATTAAAATCGACACGGATCAAAACCTTTTTTCCGGTTACGTCAATATCTTTGAGGCTTTTAACCCCGCCCATCGTAATAATATTGCTAATCATCATTTGCCTCTTTTGTAAAGCTTATGGAACATTAGAGTATCCAAATTACACATATATTACACCAAAATTCTTAACATCTGACATCAGAAAAACACTTGTAACATTTCTATCGTACTATTAGTATTATAATCAATCCAATCAAATCCGGAGTGACCGATGGAAAATGCTTTTTTAACCGAACTGCTCGACAAATTATTGGACTTAAAAGAAAAAATGACATCCGGCATTGAGAGTGATCAAATCAATGTTTCTTTGCTCAATATGAAGCAATATCTAAATCTTCGTAAACACGATTATTCTCAACTTCAAGATGAATTGACCAAAGTCGGGCTCTCCTCATTCGGCCGGTCACAAGGACATATTGAAGCAAGCATCAATGTCGCTATCGAGATGCTCTCGCATGCTTTGGGCAAAGAATCAATAGTGCAACAGGCGGTGTTAAGTTATGAAGCGTCTCATGCGATAATGGATAAAAACAGCGAAATTTTTTCCACATCAAGCGATAAAACTAAAATTATGATAACCGTCCCTTCCGACTATGCGGACGATGAATTTTGGTTTTCCAATCTCTCTCATGAGGGAGTACATCTCTTCCGGATTAATACCGCACATGATTCAACCGAGGCATGGAACGATATGTCAGAGTTGATTAAACTTGAACGCTATGCCAGCGGTAAAGATTTGCGTATCTATGTCGATCTCGCCGGTCCAAAAATCAGAACATCTCTCTTTAAATCCAAAAAAGACCCCGATAAAGTAAAAAAAATAAAAGTCAATTACGGAGAAAAAGTACTGATCCGTTCCGCCAATCAGCCTCCGTTGGAAAAAAAACCGAAACACTATGCAGCGATTATCGGGTGTACGCTTGAACAGCTGGGTAATCTGGTAAAAGTCGGTGACAGAGTTTTTGTCGATGACGGAAAGATCGAAATGCTTATCGAAGCGATCCATGGAAATGATATCGCCTGCAGCGTCTTGACACATAAAGAAGGCGGCAGTAGTATCAAAGATGAAAAAGGGATCAATTTCCCCGACAGCAATATCGATATCCAAGCCATCACAGAACATGATAAAGAGATCCTCCCTTATATCTGCGAGTATGCAAACATCATCGGAATCTCATTTGCCCAAACA
Organism: Sulfuricurvum sp.; assembly: GCF_028712165.1. Classification (GTDB taxonomy): domain Bacteria; phylum Campylobacterota; class Campylobacteria; order Campylobacterales; family Sulfurimonadaceae; genus Sulfuricurvum. Next base: position 17,236 of record NZ_JAQTQR010000013.1, read on the forward strand.
CCCGAAGACATACGGGATTTAATCAATCAGCTGGACGTTCTGGGGAAAAAAGGGGAAATTTCCATCGTTGCTAAAATCGAGACCAAAAAAGGGGTAGAAAATCTGCCTCAAATCCTCGAAGCACTCATCGAATACGGCAACTCCGGAGTCATGATAGCGCGCGGAGATTTGGCTATAGAGATCGGATTTGAAAATCTGGCGTATATGCAAGAAGAGATTCTTGACCTGTGTACTGCGGCACACATGCCGGTGATATTGGCAACTCAGGTCTTGGAAAGTAAAATGAAGACAAATATCCCCAGCCGAGCCGAAATCTCCGACGTCGCCTTTGCGCACAAGGCCGAGTGTGTTATGTTGAACAAAGGGGAATACGCACTGGAAACCATCAAAATTCTCAGTACGATTCTAAAGCAGATGGATTTGATCTTCCGCAAAAACAAGCTGCTCTATAACCACAGTTTTCAGTGGAAATGATCCAAAACTGGATTTATCCCTGATATATCTCAGTTCTGTTTCTACCGTTATTTTTAGCTTCATACATCGCTTTGTCCGCTTTTTCAAAAAGGGATTTTTTGGTGTCTTCTTTAGAGAGCTGGGCGATCCCGAAACTGAGGGTCAAAGTATTTTCGACATACTTGAACATATACGTTTGAACCAGTTTACGTAGATTTTCGGCTAAATTATATGCACCGTTAAGATCCGTAGCAGGGGTAAGAATCACAAACTCTTCCCCTCCCCATCGTGCGAAGATATCTCCGTTTTTGATATTGTTTGCTATCAGGCTCACCACATCTTTGAGTAGTATATCTCCGGCTTGATGCCCATAGGTATCATTAACCAGTTTGAAATTATCCACATCGAAAATGATAAGGCTCAATGGCTGATTATTGAGATTAGCACTGCCAATCTCCAACGCAAAAATTTCTTCAAAATTTTCACGGTTATTGATTCCGGTAAGATTATCTTTGTAGGCTTTTTGCTCCAACGTGTTGGTCATCGAATAGAGTTCGTCAACCTTGTTCTTCATTGCTTTGTTAATGTTTTTGAGCTGCTGTTTCGTCTCTTCGAGTTCAGTAATGTCGTGGCGTATCGCAATATATTCTACAATATCGCCATCCACATCCAAAATCGGGATAACCGTCGTATCAACAATGTACTGTCCCCCCTCTTTTTTCATGTTGGTGACTACGCCGTTCCAACTTTTTTTTGCTTTTATAGTGTCCCAAAGATCTTTAAACGCTTCTCTGGGCATATCGGGATGTCGGATAATATTATGCGGTTTTCCGACAAGCTCATCTCGGCTGTAGCCTGATATCTCGCAAAATTTATCATTGACATAGGTGATAACCCCTTTCGGGTTCGTTTTAGAGACGATATTGCTCAGATCGACCGCTTTTTTATATTCGGCCAAAAGATTGGAGTTTTCACTTTTATAATTTTGATTGCCGCCAATAATGATCTCAAAGTTGCTTGCTAAATCATTACCCATTTGCAATGTGAGGGATTCGATTTCACTTTGTAAGGCGAAAGAGAGATTCCCATTTTCATAAATGATCTCTTCAATGGCATTTTTTAGTTTTGTAATCAATGAAAACAGATCGGCAGTGGTTACGTTGTAGTTATTTAATAGTTGTAGAAATTCGATCTTGACATGACATTCGGAAACCGTTGCACGCCATTCGATCACACTGATAAAACAATCGCAGAACTCATAAAAGAGATGGGTATTTTTTTCGATTATAGGCAAAGAGTGTCGATGAAGTACGTTTTGTACCTCATTTTTAGCCATCCATCTTTTAATGATTTCATTTCTATTGACTCGTAAAAAATAGGAAAACTCTTCGGTATTTATAATCTTAATCACACACACTCACTTTTAAATTTTATTATCATTCATTTTACTCATTGTATAGCAAAAATTATAAAACAATTCATCAGTAATTATACATCTTCACATAATATTCATGCACCATACGACCAGAGTCAAAGGCCGGAATTACATCACTCATCGCACTTTTCATCATCTGGCACCATTGTTCCGGACGATCATAATACATCGGAATGATCTCATTTTCGAGAATATCCATCATATTTTTGTTATCCTCACGGTCTTGCACCTCGATCGGAGTACTGTGATCGATCGGCGGAATCGTAAAGGCGTTGAATCCGTGTTTGGCAAATTCCGGATGCCATCCGTCATTAGTAGAAAAGTGAATTGAACCGTTCATACTCGCCGTCATACCGCTCGTACCGCTCGCTTCGCGTGAGACACGCGGTGTATTGAGCCATACGTCAGAACCTTTTTTCAGGATACGGGAGAGTTCCAACTCGTATCCTACGAGTACGGCCATATTTTTGAATCCGTGGCTGATATAGATAAGTTCATTAAATGCATTAATAGCGTTGGTATCGAAAGGATACGGTTTACCCGCCCAAATGACCTGAATCGGTTTATCGGTACGTTCCAATAGAGATTTAAAACGGGCAAAATCATGTTTGAGCAGTCCGGGACGTTTGTATTCGGCAAAACGTCGAGCCCACACAATCGTTAAAATATCCGGATCAAACATTTTACCCGTCTGATCGGCAACTACATTAAACAGGTTGCGTTTGAGATGTTTTTTTCGTCCGATAAGAGCATAGTCTTCATGTTCATCGAGTGCCGCGAGCATACCGTTGTCCGACCAAAAACGTCTATTCTGGGCATTGGTGATATAAATGATTTCGGAACGTCCTTCACAATTTTGCCACATACGATTGGCAACTTCACCGTGTATTTTAGATACGGCATTAGTAATCTTGGAAGAGCGTAACGCTCCTACCGTAAGATTAAAATTATTATCCGTCATATTCATGATGTTACGGACGGTACCTAAGTCTAGCCCATTGAAAAAACCGAATTTATGGAGCAATTCTATATTGTGTTGTTCATTGCCCGCATCTTCAGGAGTGTGAGTTGTAAATACAACCCGTTTTTTAACCTCATTCATATCCCGATATTTCGCATAAAGTTCATATACTAACGGAAGTGCATGTCCCTCATTCATATGATAAATATCGATCTTTTGTCTCAATGCTTCGAGGACTTTTACCCCACCGATACCCAATACAACCTCTTGCGATATTCGAGTCTCTTCATTCGCATCATAAAGTTTGTGGGTAATAGTACGGGCCAAAAAGTCATTTTCGGGAATGTCGGTAGAAAGGAGAATAATAGGTGCGGAGCTGAATACATTGGGCGGCAAATAAAATGCCTTAATAGAGACATCCTTGGAATGGATGTTAACGACTGCCTGGACGCCAAGGTCTTCTAGAAAGTAGTAATGTTTTCGGATAAACTCCATCTCCAAACTGCGGTCTTCGTGTCGGGATTGATCGTAATACCCGAAGCTCCATAATATTCCGATACCAACAACATTTTGACGCAGATCGTAGGCACTTCGCATGTGAGAACCGGACAAAAATCCCAGACCCCCTGAATACGTTTTCAGAGCTTGATGAATAGCAAATTCCATAGAAAAGTATGCAACACTGGTAGAGTATTTTGGGTCGATTTCATAATCATGGAGTATCATATTTTCTTCTTTAATTAGCTTTTATAAGATTATTGTACCGATTTATCGATCAATTTTTGTTTCAGATACACAACCCCCAGCGGAGGCAATGTCATAGAAATAGAGTATTCCCTCCCATGAGTCGAAGCATGAAATGTATGGAGCGGTTCTCTGTTGCCGATATTCCACCCCTCATATAATGAAGATTGGGAGTTGAATATTTCAACGTATTCCCCCTCTTGCAAAACACCCATATGATAATTTTCACGCGTCGCATCTGCAAAGTTGCAAACAACATAGATGTCATCAGCCGGATTATCGCTTTTTCGCACGAAGCTTAGACAATTGTGGCTGTAATCACGATCATCAATCCACTCAAATCCCTCTCGCATCACATCATACATATGCAAGGCGCGCTCATCACGGTAGAGACGGTTGAGATCTGAGACCATTTTGTTCAACCCTTTATGCATCGGGTTATCCAACAAATGCCAATCCAAAGAACGTTCAAAATTCCATTCGGCGTATTGTGCAATCTCTCCCCCCATAAAGAGGAGCTTTTTCCCCGGATGTGCCGTCATATACGCAAACAGTGTTCTGAGATGGGCAAATTTTTGGTTGGCATCTCCCGGCATTTTATTGATAAGAGAGCCTTTCATGTGAACGACCTCATCATGGCTCAGAGGAAGCATAAAGTTTTCATCAAACCCGTACCACATACTAAACGTCAGTTGGTGATGGTGGTGCTGACGATGAATCGGATCATAACTCATGTATTTGAGCGAATCGTGCATCCACCCCATGTTCCATTTGAAACCGAAACCCAATCCCCCGATATCCACCGGACGGGTTACCATCGGATAGGCGGTCGATTCCTCGGCAATCATCATAATATCACTAAACTCGCCGTATACGCTGACATTGAGTTTTTTCAAAAACTCTATCGCTTCGAGATTTTCATTCCCGCCGTATTCATTAGGGATCCACTCACCCTCTTTTCTCGCATAGTTGAGATACAGCATCGAGGCAACGGCATCAACGCGAATGCCGTCTATATGGTATTTATCGAGCCAGAACATCGCCGAACTGATCAAAAAAGACTGTACTTCATTACGACCGTAATTAAAAATGATGCTTCCCCACTCCGGATGAAATCCCTGACGCGGGTCGTCATGCTCATAAAGTGCCGTACCGTCAAAATTGATCAATCCGTGCATATCAACTGCAAAATGTGACGGAACCCAGTCCATGATCACGCCGATATCGTTTTCATGCAGGGCATCGATGAGAAACATAAGATCCTGAGGTGTCCCGTAACGCGCCGTAGCGGCGAAATACCCGACAACCTGATACCCCCATGAACCGTCATAGGGATACTCGCTCAGCGGCATAAACTCGACATGGGTGTAGTTCATCTCTTTCAAATAATTCACAAGCTCGATAGAGAGTTCCCGATACGTCAAAGGACGGTTATCTTCCTCTACCTTTCTGCGCCATGACCCCAGATGCATCTCATACACACTGATTGGGGCATCGTGCGCATTGCTCAGATGACGATCCCGCATCCAATGCTGATCTTTCCAGTCATACCCTTCCAGACTCCAGACACGAGAGGCCGATTTAGGCGGCTGTTCGCTGTAAAATGCAAACGGATCGCTTTTATCGTGAACAATGTTATGGAATTTGGAAACAATATGATATTTGTAGGTGAGTCCCTGCTCTACGCCCTCAATAAAACCTTCCCAGATTCCCGATTCATCGCCTCGTAGCTGCAGAGGATGAGACGAAGTGTCATAATGGTTAAAATCTCCCCTTACGCTGACATACGATGCGTTTGGAGCCCATACGGCAAAATAAATACCTGCTTTTCCCTCATGCTCCATTGCATGGGCACCAAGCTTATCGTAGAGCTTTGTATGCGTCCCTTGTTTAAAGAGATAGATATCCATCTCACTCAATCTGGACATATTGTAATTTATGGGGTGATCTTGGTTATTCATTGCCCTCTTCTCCCATTTGAAATCTTGTAGTACAGCGCTTCGTATTCGAGTGCGGAACCATTCCAGTCAAAACGCTTACTCATAGCATTTTTCTGCATTTGTTCAAATCCTATACGATCATTGTACCATGTATGAACCGCCCATCCGACAGTATTCACAAGCGCATCGGACGAAGCGTCGTAAAATTTGAACCCAGTGCCGTGCATTTGGTCGTTTTGATAGTTTTCGATCGTATCGTCTAACCCGCCGGTAGCGCGTACGATCGGAAGAGTCCCGTATCGAAGACTGTATATCTGATTCAAACCGCACGGTTCAAACAAAGAGGGCATTAAAAACATATCGCTGCCTGCTTCGATTTGGTGTGCGAGATCATTTCGATATCCGATAAAGCAGCCGAATTTATCGGGGTGTTTATGGGCGATATCGCTGAAATAATGCTCTGCCCACTTCTCTCCGGCACCGAGCATCACAATCTGAATATCCATTTCCAAAAGTTTCCAGATCGCATGCGCCAGAAGTTCAATCCCTTTTTGCTCTGCAAGCCGACCGACCAATCCGATCAAAGGAACATCGGCTCTTTTAGGCAAATGAAATGTTTCCTGTAAGGCATCTTTACAGAGCGCTTTACCGCTCATATCCTCTGCATCAAACGTTTGTGCGATAAATGAATCCTCAGCTGGGCTCCATTCTTGATAATCGATTCCGTTGAGTATCCCGTAGAGTTTATACGATAGATGATCGATCAGGCTCTCTAAACCCCAGCCAAATTCCGAGGTACGGATCTCGTCGGCGTATTTTCGGCTGACGGTAGTGATGGCATCTGCATGAATAATCCCCCCTTTGAGGAGATTGACCCCATCGTACTCTTCAAGCTCATAGAAATGATTCCAGCCGATTCCGAGGACATCCATCAGCCCCTTATAAAATCTCCCCTGATGCTGAAGGTTGTGGATCGTAAGCAAAGAACCCGTAAAAGCAAAATCCGGATCGTAGGTATACAGTGTGTTAAGCATCACAGGAAGCGCAGCCGTATGCCAATCATTGGCATGAATCACATCGGGATGAAAACGGAGCATTTTGGAGAGCTGCATCACGGCACGGGAAAAAAAGATAAACCGGTTGTCGTTATCGTTAAAACTGAATCCATCCTCTTCATAGAGCCCTTTTCGTCCAAAATATCCCTCATGCTCGATAAAATAGACGGGAACATCGCTCCCCGGCAATAGACCCTCATAAACCGAGGCCCACTCTTCACCCATAATCCCCATCGGTACCCCGAGAGAACCTTCCATCGGCGTAAGAGCGTATTTTTCCCGATCTACGATATAGTACCGCGGCATCACGACCCGAACATCATGTCCCAAAGCACGAAGCGCTTTCGGCAGTGCTCCTACCACATCCGCCAAACCGCCTGTTTTGGCAAACGGCACTACTTCAGATGCAGCGATCAAAATGTTAAGTTTATTCATCAATTTCCTTTTAACGCACTCATATCACTATCAATTATAAAGTTTTTTTACTTCGATATACTCTCATAGAGACGACTGTAGATTTTTGCACTCTCAGACCAGGAAAAATCACATCCCATGTTGTGGTTGGCAATCTCGTCGAATCTCTTTTTATCGACATAGAGCTCACATGCTTTTTGTACCGCTGCGTACAGAGCGCGGGTGGTAGGAGAGTTAAAGACGATTCCGTAGCCCGCAGAACTCCCCTCTTTGTAGTTTTCAAATTTTTTCACGGTATCGGCCAATCCTCCGACACGATGAACAACCGGCAATGATCCGTACGCAAACGCAATCATTTGATTCAGTCCGCACGGCTCAAACAATGAGGGCATCAGGAGAAAATCGCTTGCTGCATACATGCGATGCGATAACGCTTCATCATACCCCATATACAGACTGACATTCTTATAACTCTGCGTAATAGCATTCAAAGCCGTATGGTACTCTTCTTCACCATCTCCTAAAATGGCAATATTGCATTCCAAAGCTGCCATTTTCGGAAGCGTTTCGATGAGCAGATCGATCCCTTTTTGTCCGGTAAAACGTCCTATAAAAACAAAAAGCGATTTCGTGGCCCCTTTGAGACCAAAGTGTTTGAGAATATCACTTTTAGAAGCTTTCTTCCCTTTGACATTTTTATACGTACTGACCAGTGCAGTGTCGCTCATAGGTGAAAAATGCTCTGAATCGATTCCGTTGAGAATCCCTTGAAGCTTAGGCCGATGAAACTCTATGAAGCCTTCCAACCCGCACCCGAATTCATGCGTTAAAATCTCTTTGGCATAATTTGGACTGACCGTCGTGATAGTATCCGAATACGCGATACCCGCTTTCATGAAATTGACTTTACCATGGAATTCTAGTGCATCCATGGTCATATAGCCGCTATTTATCCCTATCTGTCCCAAAACATCCGCTTCAAAAATCCCTTGATATGCCAAATTATGGATGGTATAAAGCGTTTTAGTCGGTATCGTCGGATCTTCGCGTATGAGTAATGCAGCCAATGCACACTGCCAGTCATTGAGATGAAGGATATCGTAATGTTCACTTCGGATCAATGCAGCGAGGACATGTGAAAACAGTCCAAAGCGCAACGCATTGTCTTCATAACCGCACTCAGGAGGACCGTAGAGAAAATCACGTTCGCACAGCAGCGGAGCATACACAAAACGGTACTCTACCCCCTCGAACAAACATCCGTATATCTCTATCGTATACTCTACTCCACCCATCTCAATGTTAAAGGGTTCATTCAAAAGAGTGATATCATATTTATCTCGATCAATCGACCGGTACAGAGGCAGTACGACATGAACATCATACCGACCGCATAACGCTTTTGGAAGACTATGCGCTACATCCGCCAATCCTCCGGTCTTTGCAAATGGATATACCTCGCTCGCCGCGAACAACACTCTTTTAGCCATGATTATCTCCTCGTAAAAGTTTTGCTGCCAATTCCGGTTCCACCGGATTGATCATCATATCGGTATTGATTTCAAATCCGCCGAATCTGTAAAGTCTGGGCATGATCCGGACAATCAGACGATGTGCATCACATAAGTGTGACTCATCCCCTAACGGCGGTGTTGAAACCCAGAGGTTAAAGGCAAATTTATTTAACTGTATTGATAGTTTCTGCATAACCGAAACAAGCAATGATGCAAGCTCATCCAAATGTTCATCACTTACCGTATCAATCTGACCGACACATTTTTTCGATCCGATCATAACCTCGAAAGGATAACTGCTGGCAAAGGGACAAAAAGCATTGAAATCACCGCGTTTATCGATCATCCGTATCTCAGCATCCTCTTCATCGCTTATGATGGATTCCATCATTGAGCGATTATGGTTATACATATACTCACGGCTTCGACGATAAAAATCGCGCTGCGATTTTGGCACGAGAGGCAAGCCGATCAGCTGTGTGTGGCAATGGCTTTGGGTGGAACCGGCATCATAACCTTCATTTTTAAACAGTGAAATGAAGGTGATACGGTGATCACGCCGTAAATCATCAACCCTCTCTCGAAGTGTTCTAAGCCAAGAGAGCATGTCATGATGGTTCCATTGGGTCATTGAACGATAATGAACCGGAGTATCGATAATAACCTCATGCGCACCGAATCCGTCCCAATACTCAAAAGCTCCATTATGATGCTGATGGGGCACTTCGATCGCTACAGCCTTATAGAGATTGGGAACGACCCGAGTCTGCCAGCCTGGATGATTGCTGAGACTATCATTTTCACGTATAGCGTAAATTTCTTTGGGAGTCATCGCTTCATTTCCATCGCAGAAGGGGCATTCCGACTCTAATGATACCGATGTCTCCTCACGCGTGTTATCAGGGCGCTGAAGACGTTCGGGAGCAATAATGACATGGGAATCGTGCAAACGATCATAGCGAATTTCAGACACGCGTTATCTCCAGTGTACCTACAACGTTTAGTGAGGATTCAAAATCAAAAATAAACGCGATACTGAGACCTTGAACACTCAAATCAAATCCCTGCTCGCTTTGAGAGAGCGTTTGAAGCTGAAAATAGTGTGCACTAAAAACTCTGTCTGTACGGAAGGTGATTTTTTTCTTTAATACGGTGTCAATGATCTCAACGCTTTGGATACCTTCGAGCGTTCCGTTTTCCTCCAGTGATATGCCGTTGATACGAAGTTTGTCATAATCGGAAAAATGGAGATTATGTTCCATTACGTAGTTAAATTTCCCTGAAGCCTCACTCTCCAATAGGATTGAAAAATCGATCGTATCCGCACCGAAAGAAAAGTTCTTAGTCAGTTTTGTGTTTGCTTTTCCCTCGCTGTAGACTCCGCCGTTTCGCTCAAATGTAAGGCTATTCTTGCCCATTGAGGACTCAAAAGGCTGATTCGCAAAATCACCGTATTCACGGAAATTACAATGACGAAACGATTCAGCGTTAAAACTATCGTCACTGATATGATCGATAAACGAATTTTTCAAATACCAATCATAGATAATGGCATCTCGAAGCGAATCATCGAACGAACCGCTTGCATGGTGGATCGTATCGATTCCCTCTTCAATCGGAGCCGATTTTTCACGCGGAGCCTCAAACAACCTTTTGTGGTATGCCTCTTTACGTCTGGTCAAAGTGTTTTGATAATTGAAACACTTGTCGCGAATATCGAGTTCTACAAGCTGTCCTCCGTGCGCTGCATCAAAACGGGCAATCAGTTTGGAGGATACCGACTTGTATTTAGGATAACCGTCGAGTTCATTGGTGTCACTCACCAATGCTTTTTTCTTGCCATAACGGATATTTTCACACTCTATGACATACGTATAAGCGTTGTCTCTCAAGTTAGGAAGATAGAGTCCTCCGAATACTCCATGCCAGAGCGAATCATTCGTTTGGGCTTTGTGCAAAGGAAGTTCAAAATCTCCTTCGCCTGCATGAAACGCGCGAGAGAGTTCGATAGTTCGTTTGTGCAATCGGTTGGATTCGGGATATTTAACAAAAAAGTTTTTCCACGTTCCCCCTTTGAGGAACTTTACCCCTTCGCGCTCGTAGCGCTCCAGTCCCATCTCCTCTTTCAATGCTTCAAGGGCCAGCGCATCATCGGCTTTTAGACTCCATTCACCCATTTCATAATACGAAACATTCGGCAGATAGGCAATGCCGCGAGGATGGTGAGAATTAAAATACTCTCCGTAATGACGTGTTTCAATGGACTCATCGGCTAGAACCGTTTGGACAAATTTTTCCAGCCACCCTTTTTCATAGACCCACTCATGCGTTCCGGGCCACATTCCGAATTTTTCCGCATCATCAAATATGATTGCTGCCGAATCGTTTTCGCGGTTATACGATTTGATTGCACGAATCGCACTATCGACGTTTAAAAACGGTATCGCATAGCGGAGTTTTTGGCTGATCGGGAACAGTCCCATCGGAACTCCCCCCTCTTCACTCATATAATAGCCGTCCAACACCTCTTTATCAAATCCGGCACATTGAAAATGGTAATCATCCATAACCGTATAGTTGATCCCTGCACGGTTCAGATCGGGGATCAAAGCGGACTCCCATACCCGTTCGGTAAGCCATAGCCCCTGAGGGACTTGTGAAAATCGCTCTGCAATCGAATCGTTCAACCGTCCTATCTGTGCAACCCGATCACGTGATGGGATAACGCTCAAAATCGGTTCATAATATCCTGCACTGAAAAACTCAATGCTTCCTTTTTTCGCAAGCATTACAATTTTCTCATACAGTGTGGGGCGCAACTGTTCTATCCGCTCCATCAGCCAGCCGCTGCAATGGACCGAAAATTTAAATTCGGGATATCGGCTCATCACCTCGAAAAACGGTTCATAGCACGTTTTTATTCCCAGTTCGATAACCCAGTCAAAATTATCCACAGGCTGATGCATATGGATTCCAAACAGCAGTGATGTCTTCATACTTTCTCCTATATAAACCAGTCGTTTGTAAAGTGATCATCCAGCTCAAGCAATAAGAAACCGTTTGCCGGCATCGTCTGGATAACTGTATCTTCCTGGAGCAATTCAAACCGCAAATGCAATGTCCTATTCGAACTAAAAAACTCGCGAGAGAGTGCAAATTCCAAACGGTTTCGAACGGCCTTCGGATCTAGTATTATACGCTGCTGTGTTTCTTGAATGATTACAGCAACGTGCATTTCACGTGTACCGATAATCATTCCTACCAATGACACGTAAAAGGAAGTATCGTCATAACCATAGTAAATAATATCAATAGGTCCGCGAACGCGATCCATCGTCGAAAAGCCGCCGCGTTCATCGATTACACCGCTTCCGACCCATGCGAAAAAGGGGCTGTTCGGATTGCCGATTACCGGGGAAATCAGATTATGCGGTTTACGGGTTGTAGGTTTTGCTGCGGCATTTGAAATAATACTATCCCATAAATGCGATGGTATCTCCCTACCCATCAAACGATAAATCTGGATCAGATGTTCTCGAAACAGTGCATCGAACTCTAATGAAAACTCCGTAAAATGATCTTCACCGTACCACCAAAACCAGTCGCTGCACTCCGATGCCAAAAGATGGTATCGAATCTCTTCCGTTACTTTGTTATTCAGTCCATACTCTTCTACAGCTCGACGCGTCTCGAAGATCAGTTCCCATGCCCGATTTTTTTCAGGATGCCCTACCCATGTATCAAAGGTTCCGTGTATCCAGCTTCCGGGAGTGATATGATCTAAAACTGTAATCTTGGATTCCTGTGACACTTCATCCATCGTTACGGTTTTACACCATTGAGTAGCCGAAAGAGCACCATACAGTCCATTGAAAAAATCCAATCCGTTATTGGGATAGAATTCCCATGCATTTTCTCCGTCCACTATGACAGAAATATAGGGATTTTTTTCTCGCAGAGCAATCTGATGAAGAGCTTCCATAAAGTGCTCTCCTGCTCTCAAACCTTCCATATGACGATACTCAAATCCGATCAGATCACTCAGTCCATGGTCGCGAAAAGCAATGGCAACGTCATCGTATTTATAAGGTTTAAAATGAGACGACGCTGAATTATTTTGAAGAGTGCGATGTAAGATTGCTTCATCCGTGGCAATCCATTGTATCCCATATTCTTTGTAAAGAGCGATACTTTTCTCATCGACTGCACCTTCAGCCGGCCAAAAACCGCTTGGTTTGCGCTGAAAAACACTTTCGTATAATGCGATAGAACGTACCACATGTTCGCGTGCATCGTCCATCAAAGAATAAGCGCTTGCAGGTAACTGTGTTGCCGCATTGGCACGTGAGCCGTTTTCCATATCGATCAATAGCGGCAGTATCGGATGAAAATAGGGAGTCGTTGAAACGGATATAATCCCTTTACGCTGTAAATCGGCATAAAACGGCAATATCTCCCGGACAAAACCGCTCAGTGTATCAAGCAACTCTTTTTTATCCGCTTGCGTGTAACCTTGTTGTTTTAAAAACAACGCTTTGACAAAATCATTTTGGGTACGCAGATAATGTCCGCACCAAGCGAGGAAAAACACCACTTCCAAATCAAGAAGTTCTTCATCCGAAAAAGTTTCCTGATAATACAGTCCACTATAGCGCTCTATCGGACGTACCATCGTCTCATATTGCGTTGAGGTGCAGAGTTTAACGATCCACTCTCGCTCAGTATCACTTAATTCAGCAGGATGCTTAACCCATAATGAAAGAAAAGCATCATGTTTTAAAGGTTCTCTGTAAAGAAGCATCTGTTCGATCAACGAAGCGCTGAGATTAAATGTTGCCTTGAGACCCGGATGGAGGCTCATCAGCCACGGCATTTCATAATAATCTTTAATGGCGTGCAAAAATACCCACGGCATTTTCATAACCCCGTCACTTCCCCTGTAATCGGGCTGGTGCATGTGCCAGAAAAAAGAGAGGTGTAAGGTTATTTTCTCCATTACGATTTACTCCACTCCTCTATTTTAGAGGTATACAGTTTTGTATAATACTCACCTTTTTCATCAGTAGCCGCTTGTATTGTCAGGTTCAAAGAATTATTGTATTGATCCGGAATCATCAGAACCCAATCATCGGTATCAAACCAAATTTTTACTCCATCGAGAGTAGAAGATTCTTTCCCTTTTGAATCTTCCAGGAACTTACGCATCATTTTTCCTTTTAATGCCTGAGTACACGGAAGCTGAATCGTTGCATAGTAAAAATGAGGCAATGATTTGATGATCTCGGAAAGCTTCACGCCATGAGTAACGATCATCTCTAAGATTTTCAGTGTGGCATACATCGAATCTCTATGGGTCGCAAATTCGGTAAAGGTAAAGTTCCCCTCACCGGTAGCAACCAAATCATACGTCTTCATTTTCGACGCTTTAAAATTCGCGTATTGTCCACGTTCAATCTCAAGTTGATCGAAGTAAACGATATCCGCTGCCCAGGTCGGAAGGAAAACCCTCTTCTTCTCTCCCGAAGCTTTTGCATCCATATTGAGCAAACTGAGTACGACATACAATGAAGTCTGTTTGGTAAGCAATACCCCCTCATCACTGATAATATCAAGACGCTGTCCATGAGGGAAAAGGACAAAACCTGCATCCAGACGAAGTGCTCGGATTACAGCACCCATATCCTCATAGGAGCGTTTCGCCGTATTATTGATATTTGCAAGTCGTTGTTCATCTTCATAGGCATTGAACATAATATGTTCGACATTTAAGTCATTTAATATAGTCGGAAAGACTTCAGATGCCAAGCCGTGCATTACATCCACTGCAATACGGCAATCAAGACATTTAAATCGATGCGATTGCAATATACTTTCTATCCCTTTTTTATATTCATGGTATTCTCGTTTGTGGTCGAGAGGAAATATTTGCCCGATTTGAGTGTAATCAACACGACGAAACGTCTCTTTGAAAAATGCTTTTTCCACTTTTTTTGCTACATCATTATTGATGCGGAGGGCTTCATTGTTATAAAACGTAATCACGGTACTCGTAGGATCATCGAGTTTTTGATTGAAATGGACTCCGGCAGTATAGTTCTCATGAAACGAAAGACTGCAACGCATGACAGCTGAAGGGATTGCATTATAGTCGACGACATCGACTCCGGAGGATAGCAAACCTCCTAAAAATGCCCGTTTGAGCATTCGTGAACTTTTATCGTAGTGGCGTGAGACAAGCACGGTAGAACCGATAGGAAGCTGTGCTCCAAAGGATTCAGCCAGTTTGGTGGCCATTTCGCAGGAGAGTTCTACGTTGGATTTTCCGATAACCATTCCATCTTCAAAAATAGAATTTTTATATTTGTTTCCTAAAATAAGACTTCGGCTGACTATAGCGGCATCTTCGATCATTTTGTTCGGCCAGATAGTGACGTCTTTTTCTATCGTGACCAACACTCCTATTTCACACCCCTCTGCCAAGATCAATCCCGATTTTGCGGTAACATTTTTACCGATCTTATTATGATTGCAAATAACGCATCCATCCAGATTGGCATTTTTACCGATCTCAACATCGTCCCAAATAACGCTATTTCGAATTTTGCACCCTGAGCCGATCGTTACATTGTTTCCGATAACAACATTATTCAGTTTTGCACCGTGCTTGATTGTTACATCGTTTCCAAGCACGACAATCCCGACAATCTCGACACTCTCATCGATATTGAAATCCTCTTCATGGATCAATACACCGTCAGGATATTTGATTGCTTCGCCACCCAGCTCAAATTTAATTTTACCGCTTAAAATATCTTCATACACATCACGATAACTTTCCGGATTTCCGACATCACGCCAATACCCTTGAGCATGTCCGGCCATCAAATCGATCCCCTTACGCATCAGAAGCGGAAACAGATCTTTCGCAAAATCGAAATTTTCATTTTTTGGAATATAGTCTAAGATTTCAGGCTCGATGATATAAATTCCGGTGTTGATCGTATCACTGAACACTTCTCCCCAGCTCGGCTTTTCGAGGAATTTTTCTATTTTTCCCTCTTCATTCGCGATAACGACACCAAACTCCAACGGATTTTCAACCGATGTGAGTGTAATGGTCAGTTTTGACTTTTTCTCTTCATGATAATCAAAGATTTTCTGAAAATCAAAATCGGTTACCAAATCTCCGCTGATAATAATAAAGTTTTCGTCTCCGATGTATTCTTGAGCCTTTTTAACCGCACCGGCTGTACCGTAATCATCATCCGGCACTACATACGTGATCTTAATACCCCATTTACTTCCGTCTTGGAAATAATCTTTGATAACTTCAGGTTTAAAATATAGGAGGATTATGAACTCTTTGATTCCCAAATTCCGCAAACTCACTATAGTATGTTCCATCATTGGTCGATTCATAATCGGTAACATCGGTTTAGGGATAGAGTTTGTAAGTGGCTGGATACGTGTACCGAATCCGCCTGCCATAACCACAGCTTTCATAAGAGTCCTTCGTGCGTAAAGTAGTCTGTTCAGCCAATACTCTATTAACTGAACCATATTTAGTCTTCAATATTAACGTGTTGAGTTAAACTTTTGATACTAATGTTTAATCATAACATACGTTCGACACAAATTATTACATTATTATCACTGAACTATCTCAGAACCGATTATATTTAAAAAATAGTGTCATTTATAACGATTCTACTCAATAATTTAACCCAAAAATCGCTTGCTATTCCACAATAATTGAAAAGCAATGATATTCGTTTTTATAATCGTACGTCAATTGATATCCGTGTTTGATAATAATCTTACTTACAATATTGAGACCCAAACCGAAGCCTTGCGTCGTACGAGAGCTCTCTTGTCTCGTAAAGGGGGTCAAAAAATAGCTAAAATCTTTTTCCAGCGGTTTACCGTGATTTGAAACACTGATGCGGTTTATATCGATTTCCAGGACTATAGGGAGCCGATCGGTATATTTCAGAGCATTATCAAGCAAATTTTTCAGTGCAAGTGAAAGATAGTGGACATCACCGGATAATATGAAATTATTTTTTATCTCAATCTTGACAGCTGACTCATCTTCAAGACAAAGTTTTGAGAGAGCTTCCATGACCAATGTTTCCGCACTGAATTTTTCAGATTGTATTGTGTCGGTCGCTTGAAGTTTTTCAATCTCCAAAAGTTCTCGCGTAAGTTGATCCAGTTCTTGGAACGAATGTTTCAGTGTCGCTTTTGCTTTGGAATCTTCGATTTGTTCCAGTGCAAACAGCCCTCTCGCAATCGGGGTACGCAGCTCATGTCCGACATCCCGCAAAAGCTCTTGACGTGAAAGAATCAAATTTTCGATAGTTTGAGCCATTTCATTATAAGTTTGTGCGACTTCTCCTATCTCATCACGTGTTCGGACTTCACTGCGGCTGCGATAGGCCCCTTTGGCAAAACTGCGCATGCTTGAAGCGATGGAATTAAGCGGTGATAACATTCGTAAGATACTGATAAAGATAATGATCAATACCGCTATATCGGCGATGACCAGTGTATTGAGTACCCACCCTTTTTTCTGAACCTCCAGAAAGCTCTTATCGTGCAAATAGATCTCTTCGTCAATGTATCGCACATGCAGAACATAATCACCGTTTTTCGCTTCAAATATTTCAAATACACCAAAGGTATGCGGTTGGCGGACAAGCATCCTTTCAGGAAGTTCCGGAGCTGTTTTTACCAAATTGATCGTTTTGAGTTTATTGTCAAGTTCATTAGCCGATGATGTTGCCATCCAACCAAATATTTTACGCCCGTCAACGATATATTTTTGAAGTATGAGAGATTCGTATTTTTGAGTATTGATCGTATCGATTTGATACCCTATTCCGATCATAAGGAGAAGACTGATACTGAATAAGAGTGTAATTTTGGTAAATATCGACATCATTTATCCTGTAAATTTGTAGCCGATTCCCCAAACCGATTTGATATAGCGGGGTTCTTTGGCATCATCGCCGATTTTTAGACGGATATTGCTGATATGCATATCGATAGTTCGGTGTTTGGTATCGTCACCCAAGCCTAATGAACCGATGATCTGATCACGGGAGAGGTTTTTACCCCGATTTTTAACCAACAGCCAAAAAATATCGAATTCGATCCGTGTCAGATCGATCGGATAACCGTCCATACTGACGGATTTATTTGATTCATCAATCGTGAAATCAGATACGATGTGTTCATTTTTTCGTCCGTAGCGGCGTAAAACCGCTTCCAAACGCAACACCAACTCCCGCGGTTCATACGGTTTATCGAGATAATCGTCGGCTCCGAGATCGTAGCCGTATATTTTGTTGCCGATATCGGTGCGGGCAGAAGAGATAATGATGGGGATGTCGAGTCGGCTTTTAATCATTTTTGCTACATCAAATCCATCCATACCGGGAAGCATCAGATCCAAAACGACAATATCATATACCTCTTTTCGTTCCAGCAAGGATGCAAGAGCATCTTTGGGATTGGAAAAACCTTTTACTTCAAATCCGTAAGGCTCCAAAAATGAGATCATCATCTCTTGCAGGGGAATGTCATCTTCGATCAAAAGAACTTTTTTACTCAATCTCCCACTCCCTCATATGCTGAATGAATCGTCGCTTTTGCTCCGGAGTCAAAATCGTATGAAGACGCTCAAACAATCGTACCCGAATCTCAATCGACATACGTTCCATTTCCAAATTTTTAGCACGAAACGATTCGGTATCGAACGTCGGAGCAAGAAACAGTCCGTTAATATCCTGCTGTGTTTGCTTGCTTTGATGATGATATTTGCGATATGCCTGCTGATACTCTTTCATCGCATCCTCAACAGAGCGATGTTGTTGCTGTGTTAACCCTAAATCATCCAGATCCATCGGAAAACGGTGTCCGTCGTTGTCGGCATAAGAAGGACTAAACCATGCCAAACAAAGTGACATTCCCAACAACATAATCCATTTCATTTACTCCCCCTTTCATATCGCTTTGATCGCATTATCTTCAATCGTCCCCTGCTCTACATCGCTATGGCACGCTTTACAGTTTGCGCGGCTTTTCACACTGTCGCGCTTAAAGACCTCAGCAGGTATATCCCTGTGCGTCCGTTTCCAAAACGGTGTTTGGGTAAATGCTATCATATCGCGATTTTGAAGCGATTGCATCATTTTTACCGACATCTCCTGTTGTGAACTCTCTGCAGAGTGTGCCAGAAGATAGGCTAAAATCGTTTTATGATCCGCAGGATCAAGCGAAGCATCATCGCCGAAATGGTTCGATAAATCCCCCATCAGTTTTGTCCACGATTCTCTCGCTAACAGCGTCGGAGGATATAGAGTATGACAGGAACCGCACTCATTGACAAAAGCCGGATTGGCTTTTGCATAATCGACTTTTTCATTGTAGCCGAGGGTGATCGGATTGTTCGGTACACTGAGTGTATAGATAAGGAATACAATGGTTCCGCCGATTCCTATGATTGCAACCATTTTTTGTGTTAATGACAATACGGCACTTTCACCCTCCATATTTTTGTGTCCGTCAATAATTGAGTTAAGCGTGCGATCCGATTTGTGCAGCACTCTATCGCTCAACACTCCCATTACATGCGCCGCTATCAAGACCCATAACAGATTGACAAAAAACTCATGTATCTCACCGAACCATTTCATATCTGAAAAGTAACCTGCATGCAAAAATGCGAGTATCCCTCTATTTTCCTGTATCCCATAAGCAAGCATTCCGCTTATTGTTGCAAGTGCAACGGTTGCGAGCATCGCGATCATTACAAAACTAGCTGCCGGATTATGGCCGACATAGTGTCGAGTCGGATTAAAGAGCGATAAGAGATATTCTTTCAGCGCGTCGAAGCGCAGAGTAAAATCACCAAAACGGGAATATTTAGGTCCCATAATCCCCCATACGATGCGAAACACCAGCAATACCCCTACCGCACTGCCGATCGCCGCATGCAAAGAGAGCCATCGATCTTCCAACGAGGCGATCCACGCCCCGAGAATCAAAGAAACAAACAGCCAGTGAAACAACCGTGTCGGAAGTGTCCAAACATATACCCGTTTCATAGTAATCTCCTATTTATTCCCAACTGCCGTAATTTGGGATTCGAATTTCGCGTTCACGATAACTGCCGCTTGCCGCTTTCGTATGACATGCGGCACAATTTGCGAAACTTTTGACTTCCGCTTGCGTGACCATTTTTTGCGCTACCTCACGATGTTCCCGTTTAAAATTCGGTGTTTCAGAAATACGCATCGCGATCTCTCCGCCCATTCCGGTCATACGATCATTTCTTGAGGCATGTGTTGCCAAATAGTTTTGGATCGTTTTGTGATCTGCCGGATCGAGCGAAGCATTCGTTCCGAAATGGCTGTCCAACGTATTCATCGTTTTGTCCCATGAACGCTTAGGCAAAAACTCGGGCTGATAGGCAATATGACATGCTCCACACTCTTTTTGATACAACGCCATCGTTGTCTTATCTTGTTTGGTCATCGGTTTTGCAACCACAGAAGAAGAACGGTGTTCATGTTCTTCATAATCGTCTTCTGCGTAAAGATACGCTCCGCCTGCCAGAATAAGTGCGGCTACTGATATATTTAATAATGTTTTCATTGTATTGCTCCGTTAATTTTTCATAATATAGGTGAGGACATCACCTTTTTCTTGTGCAGTTCCCTCACGGGCATAAACATCCATGAAATTGCGTCTAAGCCATTTGGTAACCTCTTTGGTACTGGTAAGACGCTGAGGATTTGTACTCGGAGAGAGCGGATCTATCACTTTTCCGGTCAAAGCATTTTTTCCCGGATTGGCCAGATTGAGAGTATGACAACTGGTACATGCCATCGGCTTGCCTTGTTTTCCGGTGTGGGTTGAGGTAAAAATCTCTTTTCCTCTGGCAGCGTCAAATCCGCTGAACGAGCGATTTTCCGTTTTTGCTGCAGTTTCCAGTTCTTTCATATATTGAACAACTTCGGGTGATGCCGCCATAAGCGACATCGAGAACATAGCGACGATTGCAAGGTATTTCATAACCTTCCTCCTGTTTATTTGATGTTCAAATAGTAAAACAAAGGTGTCAATACGTTCCGTCTATTCTCTTGACACTTTCTTGACATTTATATGGTTCTTAGAAGTTCTTCCAAGAATTAAAAATTACGATTAAATTTCAGTTCGGTCTACTAACTTGGGCTATAATGTAAAACCGTAAATTTTATTGGATGGAGCAACTCTATGTCTGAATCCACTACCATTACCGTCGATGGAAATGAAGCCGTCGCACTGGTCGCCCATAAAATCAATGAAGTCATCGCGATATACCCCATAACCCCCTCATCCCCCATGGGAGAATTCAGCGATATTTACAGTTCCAAAGGGGAAAAAAATATTTTTGGAACGGTTCCTGAAGTGTACGAAATGCAAAGCGAAGGGGGAGCCAGCGGCGCCGTTCACGGTTCCCTCCAAACAGGAGCCCTGACGACTACGTTTACCGCTTCGCAGGGCCTTTTGCTAATGATCCCCAATATGTACAAAATTGCAGGAGAACTCACTTCAACGGTTTTTCATGTCGCCGCACGTTCTCTGGCCGCGCAGGGGCTCTCTATTTTCGGAGATCATCAAGATGTGATGGGAGTTCGGCAGACCGGTTTTGCCCTTTTGGCCTCAAACTCGGTTCAGGAAGCCCACGATTTTGCCCTCATATCCCAAGCGGCATCTCTGCGCTCTCGAATCCCATTTCTGCATTTTTTTGACGGGTTCCGGACATCGCATGAAGTGAGCCGGATAGAACAGCTAAAAATCGATGATCTAAAAGCGATGATCGATCCGGAATTGGTAGCACAGCACCGAAAGCGGGGGTTAAACCCTGATCATCCCGTCCTAAGAGGAACTTCCCAAAATCCGGATGTCTATTTCCAGGGTCGCGAAAGCGTCAACCGCTACTATCAGGCATTGCCGGGTATTCTGCAAAATGAGATGGATCGTTTTTATGAATTGACAGGACGCCGATACAACCTGTTTGACTATTGCGGTGCCGAGGATGCGGAGCGTATCCTCGTTCTCATGGGATCCGGTGCCGAAGCGGTCGAAGAGAGCGTAGCGTATTTAAATACCCAAGGTTCCAAAGTGGGAATGATCAAAGTTCGTCTCGCGTTGCCGTTTGCACAAGAGGCCTTTATACAAGCGCTTCCGAAATCACTCAAATCCATCGCCGTATTGGATCGAACCAAAGAATCCGGAAGTTTGGGAGAGCCGCTGTATCACGATGTCGTGACGACCCTTTTTGAGCATCGGGATACGTTCCGTGTTATGCCAACCATTATCGGGGGGAGATACGGACTCTCATCCAAAGAGTTTACTCCTGCCATGATCATCGGAATTTTCGACGAATTGGCCAAAACAACTCCGAAAAATCATTTTACCGTCGGTATTGATGATGATGTGACCTTTACGTCACTGCAATACGATCACGATTTTATTTTGGAA
Organism: Sulfuricurvum sp.; assembly: GCF_028712165.1. Classification (GTDB taxonomy): domain Bacteria; phylum Campylobacterota; class Campylobacteria; order Campylobacterales; family Sulfurimonadaceae; genus Sulfuricurvum. The sequence goes on from NZ_JAQTQR010000013.1 coordinate 39,285, forward strand.
AACAGTGACCAGTTTCAGGCGGTTTTTTACGGACTGGGTTCGGACGGTACCGTCGGTGCGAACAAAAATACAATCAAGATCATCGGAACCCAAACCGATAATTATGCACAAGGATATTTTGTTTACGACTCCAAAAAGTCGGGCTCGATGACTACCTCGCATCTGCGTTTCGGAAGCAAACCGATACAATCGAGCTATCTCATCCAAAAAGCCGATTTTGTCGCCGTGCACCAGGCCGTATTCCTCGAAAAACTCGATTTGCTCGATATTGCCAAACCCGGTGCTATCTTTTTGCTCAATTCTCCGTATCCGAAAGAAGAAGTATGGAATAGATTGCCTCGCGTGACACAAGAACAGATCATTGCCAAACAGATACGATTCTTCGCAATCGATGCCTATAAAGTTGCACAGGCATCCAAAATGGGACGACGAATCAACACCGTGATGCAGACGTGTTTCTTTGCTATCAGCGGGATTCTCAGCAAAGACGAAGCGATGCGAAAGATCAAAGCCTCTATCCAAAAAACCTACGGCGCAAAAGGGGATGTCATCGTTCAAATGAACTATGACGCCGTGGATACAACCCTCGAAAATCTCTATGAAATCAAAGTCCCGGATAATGCGAACAGCTCACAAGCCCTTCATCCGATTCTCAAAGGGGATATGACTCCGTTCATCGAGGAGGTGATCGGAAAAATAAGCGCTTTCAAAGGGGATCAGGTTCGTGTATCCCAAATGCCGGATGACGGCACATGGCCTACCGGAACGGCACAATATGAAAAACGCAATATTGCTCAGGAAGTTCCGTTTTGGGATGCCGATACCTGTATCCAATGCAACAAATGCGTCTCTGCATGCCCCCATTCCGTCATCCGCTCGAGTATTTTCGACGTATCCTTTCTGGAGAATGCACCGCAAGGATTCAGTGCCAAAGCGGCAAAAGGGAAAGAGTACACAGAAAACGACCGCTTCGCAATATCGGTTGCCGTCGAGGACTGTACCGGCTGTGCACTGTGCGTAGAAGTGTGTCCGGCCAAAAACAAATCCCAAACCAATCTCAAAGCGATCAATATGGTGCTGCAGCTGCCGTTGCGCGAAAGCGGAATCAAGCAGTGGGATTTTTTCCTCTCGTTGCCTAAAATGGATCGTTCTTCTCTCGATCACAGCAATCTCAAAGATTCACAGTTCCTCGAACCTCTTTTCGAATTTAGCGGTGCATGTCCGGGATGCGGAGAGACCCCTTATGTCAAACTCGCATCTCAGCTTTTCGGGGATCGTATGGTCATCGCCAACGCAACCGGATGCAGTTCTATCTATGGCGGCAATCTTCCTACGACACCGTGGCGTAAAAATGACGAGGGAAAAGGACCGGCATGGTCGAATTCGCTGTTTGAAGACAATGCGGAGTTTGGATTAGGATTTCGTCTGGCCATCGATTCGCATACAGACCGTGCAAAACAATTGCTTGAAAATCTAAAAGATAAGCTAGACCCTTCTGCGGTCACCGATATTCTTAACGCCGAACAGCATGATGAAGCACAGATCAATGCCCAACGACAACGGGTTGAATTGCTCAAAAAATCGTTGGAAGCACTTGATCATGACGATGCCAAAACGCTGATCGAATTGAGTGATTATCTGGTCAAAAAGTCGGTCTGGATCATGGGCGGCGACGGATGGGCGTACGATATCGGATACGGAGGGCTCGATCATGTCCTGGCCAGCGGTAAGAATGTCAACATTCTCGTCCTCGATACACAAGTCTATTCCAACACCGGAGGTCAGCAGTCCAAAGCGACCTTCACCGGTGCCGTGGCAAAATTTGCCGCAGGTGGAAAAGCGGCTATGCCGAAAGATCTCGCGGCAATGGCTATCAATTATCAAAACGTCTATGTCGCGAAAGTCTCAATGGGAGCAAACGACACGGCTACCGTAAAAGCGTTTGTCGAAGCGGAACGTTATGACGGCCCTTCGATCATCATCGCCTATTCGCATTGTGTCGCACACGGATATGATCTGAAATACGGATTTGATCAGCAAAAAAGAGCCGTAGACAGCGGTCTGTGGCCGATATTCCGTTTTAACCCCGACAAGATCAAAGAGGGTCAAAATCCGATGACGCTCGATTACAAAGGGCCTAAAATCGATGTAAAAGATTTTATGTATCGTGAAACCCGATTTAAAATGGCAGAAAAAATGAACAAAGAGGCCGCGGATTCTTATTTGGCTACCGCATCCCAAACTGCCCAATCGCTCTATCACCGATACCAAAATCTGCACGCGTATTATCAACCGTCCGAGGAGAAGGAATAATCATGGATCTCTCTACTACATTTTTAGACTTAGCACTTAAAAACCCTCTGATCGCGAGTGCATCGCCGTTGACCGCTTCACTCGACAGCATCAAAAAACTCGAAGATAACGGGATCGCCGCCGTCATTATGCATTCTCTTTTCGAAGAAGAGATTACGCATGAGATCCGCCAAATCGATCATTTCTTACACATACACAGCGATTCGTATGCGGAAGCTACCAGTTACCTCCCCAGCGAGGTCGATTTTGATAATCTCCATGCTGATCACTATCTGGAAGAGATACGACGTATTAAAGAGTCGGTATCGGTTCCTGTAATTGCATCTCTGAACGGCGCTTCCGCCGGAGGATGGGTCAAATACGCAACCAAACTCCAAGAGGCCGGTGCCGATGCGCTGGAGCTCAATATCACCTATATCCCCACTTCCATGGAACAGCAAGGTCATGAAGTGGAGCAGATGTATATAGATACGGCAGCGATGCTTGCACAACATATATCGATCCCGCTTAATGTCAAAATGAATGCCTACTTTTCCAGTCCGGCCAATATGGCAAAACGGTTCGTCGATGCAGGTGTAAAAGGGCTGACCCTTTTTGACAACCCTACTCTCGTCGATGTCGATCTCGAACTACTGAGCCCGTTGCAGCATGCAAATATCACCTCATCCGCACGTTTAAGTGAAACCCTCCGATGGTGTGCGATACTCTATAACAAACTCCCCTGCTCGCTCTGTGCCAATACCGGAGTCCATGGCGGAACCGATGTCCTGAAAGCCATTATGAGCGGTGCGGATGCGACTGCATTGGCTTCTGTACTTCTGATTAAAGGAGAAACGGAGATAAGTCAAATATTACTTGATATTAGAGAGTGGATGGAGAAACATGAATACGAATCGATTACCCAGATGAAAGGGAGCATATCTCTTTGTCATACCGACAATCCATCCGCATACGAGCGGAATTCCTATATGTATGCCCTGCAGCATTACCGACGCTAAGATTCGAGTGATTCGGGAATGAAAACGGCGTTCAACCATGTAACTTTAATCGTATTATTAGCAGCACTTACATCGGTTACACCGCTCTCTATCGATACCTATCTGCCATCCATGCCTGCAATCGCACATTCTCTCGGTGTAGGTATTGAAAAGATCGAAGCGACGATCAGTATTTTTCTTTTGTTTTTTGCCATCGGTCAGATGGTCGGGGGGATCCTTTCAGATAGAATTGGGAGACGAAAAACCGCCCTCTTGGGTCTTAGTATTTTCTCGCTGGCCAACTTTGCCCTGTTTTTTACAACGTCACTGAGTGAACTTTACCTCTTCCGTGCAATTCAGGCGTTTGCAGGAGGTTTGGCCATTGTCAACTCCTCCGCTATCGTCCGCGATCTATTCCACGGTACGGAAGCGGCCAAAGTCTTCTCAACGATTGCTTCCATCACGATGATTGCCCCGATGATTGCACCCGCTATCGGTTCGGTTATCATCTCCTTTTTTCCATGGAACACCGTTTTCTTATTTTTAGGCATATATTCCTCTGGGGTGACAATCGCGCTTTTAGCCAAACTCCCAGAGACAGGAACTCGCTCCACATCAAACATACTCGAAGCCTATAAAAGAATTTTGACCCATAAAGAAGCGATCAGCTATATTTTGGCCCTTACGTTCAGTTTTTCGGGGATGTTCATATTTATAGAAAAATCAAGTTTCATTTATATGGAATATTTCAAAGCAGACCACCGCCTTTTTCCGTTTCTCTTCGGTGCCAATGTATTGGTAATGATCGGTATGAC
>NZ_JAQTQR010000090.1 GCF_028712165.1 Sulfuricurvum sp.
TTTCCACCTACGAGAAGCAAGTGATTTAAATCAACGGAGCCTACCGATGAAAGTACGTTCTTCAGTGAAGAAAATGTGCGATGATTGTAAAGTCATCAAACGTAAAGGGATTGTGCGCGTAATCTGCAAAACCCCAAAACATAAACAAAGACAAGGATAAGCATGGCACGTATTGCTGGTGTGGACTTACCTAAGAAAAAACGTTTGGAGTATGCATTAACTTATATCTATGGTATCGGTTTACATACGTCACGAAAAATTTTGGATGCTACAGGGCTCGATTACAACAAGCGTGTATTCGAACTCAGCGAAGATGAAGCGGCAACAATCGCTAAAGAAATCCGAAGCAGCGGAATCGCTGTAGAGGGTGACCTTCGTAAGCAAGTCGCTATGGATATTAAAGCGTTGATGGATCTTGGTTCTTACCGTGGTCTTCGTCACCGTAAAGGTCTCCCATGCCGTGGTCAAAAAACCAAAACCAATGCTCGTACGCGCAAAGGTAAGAAGAAAACCGTCGGCTCAGCCACAAAGTAAGGGATTAGAGTATGGCAAAAAGAAAAGCAACCCGTAAAAAAATCGTAAAGAAGAATATTGCTAGAGGTATCGTACATATCTTGGCATCATTCAACAATACCCTTGTAACGGTAACAGATGAGATGGGTAACATGATCGCATGGAGTTCGGCTGGTGCCCTTGGTTTCAAAGGTTCTAAAAAGTCAACTCCGTTTGCTGCGCAACAAGCAGTAGAATCAGCGTTGGAAAAAGCAATGGTCCACGGTATTAAAGAAGTGGGAATTAAAGTTCAAGGTCCAGGTTCTGGACGTGAAACAGCAGTTAAAAGTGTTGGTGCAATCGAAGGTCTTCGTGTTTCATTCATGAAAGACGTTACTCCACTACCACACAATGGATGTCGTGCGCCTAAGCGCCGACGCGTCTAAGGAGGTTTGTAATGGCAAGATATAGAGGACCCGTAGAAAAAATCGAAAGAAGATTCGGTGTAAGCCTTGGACTAAAAGGTGAGCGTCGTCTTGCAGGTAAAAGTGCCCTTGACAAACGTCCGTACGGACCTGGCCAACACGGTCAACGCCGTACGAAAATCTCTGAATACGGTACACAGCTTCGCGAAAAACAAAAAGCGAAATTTATGTACGGTTTGAGCGAAAAACAAATGCGTTCATTGTTCGGTGAAGCAAAACGTCGTACTGGTAATACCGGTACAAACTTGGTAATGCTTCTTGAGCAACGTCTTGACAATGTCGTTTATCGTATGGGATTTGCAACGACTCGTCGTTTCGCACGCCAATTGGTTAACCACGGTCATGTTTTGGTTGACGGAAAACGTGTTGATATCCCATCATACCGTGTAAAACCGGGTCAAAAAGTGGAAATCCACGAAAAAAGTAAAAAGAACAACCAAATCGTTCGTGCGATTGAATTGACCAACCAAACCGGTCTTGCGGCATGGGTTGACATCGATCAAGAAAAAGCGTTCGGTATTTTCACACGTCTTCCAGAACGTGAAGAGGTTGTTATTCCAGTTGAAGAACGTCTAATCGTCGAGCTTTACTCGAAATAATCATTAAAGAAAGGGCGTTCAGCATGAAAAAAATTAAGACATCACCGCTTCTACCGAAAGAGTTTGTCGTCGAGCAAATCAGCGCTAACGAAGCGAATATCATCGCCTATCCGTTTGAAACCGGGTTTGCGGTTTCACTCGCTCATCCACTCCGCCGCTTTTTGCTAAGCAGCTCAGTCGGATATGCGCCGATCGGTATCAAAATTGAGGGTGCTAAGCATGAGTTTGACTCAGTGCGCGGTATGCTCGAAGACATTTCGGATTTCATCATTAACCTCAAAGGGGTTCGTTTCAAATTGAAAAACGGACTCAAAGAGAAAGAGATTACTTACAGCTTCGCAGGCCCTTGTGAAATCCATGGAAGTGATCTGGATAATGACGATGTTGAAGTGGTAACGCCAAATGCATTTTTGGCAACGTTGAATGAAGATGCAACGTTAACTTTCACCGTTAAAATTCATCAGGGTATCGGCTATGCGCCGAGTGAAGATGTACGGGATGTTTTGGGTGACGGTTATATCGCTTTGGATGCATATTTTACACCGGTTCGTCGCGCAACATATGCTATCGAAAACGTTCTTGTCGAAGATAACCCGAACTTTGAAAAAGTGGTCATTAATATTCTTACTGACGGTCAAATTTCACCAGTCGATGCATTTAAAAATGCATTGGAAGTTATGTATGCTCAAATGGCGGTATTTAACAGCGAAGTGAGTATCAAAGCTCCTGCAGCTGCTGAGCGCGGAGATGAGCATCCAGAACTTAAACGTTTGGGTGCACGCATTGAAGACCTTGGTCTAAGTGCTCGCAGTTTCAACTGTTTGGATCGCTCTAACATCAAATACATCGGTGAAATCGTTATGATGAGCCAAAATGATTTGAAAGAAGTTAAAAACCTCGGCAAAAAATCGTTTGAAGAGATTTTAGAAAAAATCACTGAATACGGTTATGCTGTCGGACAAGATTTAGCTGATGATCTGATCAGTGCAATTAAAAAGAAAATCGAAGCTGAATAAGCTTAATATAAAAGAGGAAGTATCATGAGACATCGTCACGGATACCGCAAGCTAGGTCGAACGAGCGCACATCGTGAAGCTTTGTTGACCAACCTTAGCATTGCGTTGATTGAACACGGTAAAATCGAAACTACGTTAATTAAAGCAAAAGAACTTCGTTCATTTGCTGAAAAATTGATTACTACTGCACGTGTCGGTGATGCTAATGCTCACCGGTCTGTGTTTGCTGTATTGCAAAATAAAGAAGCAACAAAACAACTTATTAATGAAGTTGCTCCTAAATATACTGAGCGCAACGGCGGATATACCCGTATCGTTAAAACTCGTATTCGCCGCGGTGATGCTACACCGATGGCATATATTGAACTCGTATAACGAGTTCAATAACTATCACCCCCTTAAATCGAGCTTCGCTCTAAAACTATCCTTTTCGCATTAGTGCATGTTTAGCCCATTTCTTATACTATACCGCGATATTTGAGCTTTAAAAGGTACAATAACCATGATTCCATTTAGCGATGAAGAACTGATACAGCCGGTTCGTAACGTCATAGATAAAATTCGACCAAGCCTTGCATTAGACGGAGGAGATATAGCATTCCTAACCGTAAAGAATGGAACAGTTTATGTACAATTACAAGGTGCATGCATTGGATGTTCAAGCAGCGGAAATACATTGAAATACGGCGTCGAACGTCAGTTGCGGATGGATATTCATCCTGAATTGACTGTCATTAATGTACCGCAAGGTATGGAACATCAAATCGATGCATTATAATTCAAAGAAATTGAGCCGATATTAGAGTAAACATAGGAGGGATTACTATGAAAACAACCAACTTAACCAAAACCCTCAATCAAGCAAATGAACATTTTTTGGCGGGTAAATACAGTGAGGCATTACGCGACTATTCGTTAGCGCTGAAAGATTATCCGGAATCCAAAGAGGCGTATAACGGTGCCATTTTATCGGATATGGCTATGGGCGGTGAAAGTGCCGGAGAAGCACTTTTTGACTATTATACAATCCTCCGAAGTGAAGATGTGGAGTCAGCCGATATTATTATTTCTGAAATTTTAGAGACTATGGATGGCACTCTCGATCAGCTCTCAGGGTTGTTCGATGATACGGTTAAGCAGCGTTTGGCATACGAAGACGGTATTATGTATACCGAATTTAAAGAACTTGTAAAAGATGATAGCGATTTTAATCGTATCTTTGAGAATATCATGTTTTCGACCCGTGTTATTATTACCGAGAAAGAAGATTTTGTCGATTTCTTGGATAATCTGATCGATCACGGATACAAAGAAATGGCACTCAGTTATTTGGAAAGCGCTTTGGGTGTCTATCCGAACGATCGACAACTTCGAAATTTATTACGCCGTTTAGCCAAGGGGAAAAGAATTGAAAATTGAGATTGTGGGTCAACCGTATCAATACATCAGTGAAAATTCCGGAGATTGTGGGCCTGATTGTGCTTTTTTACTCACAAAACAAAATGAAAAATATAAAGAAGATGCGATAGCTCGGGGCGCTCACTCGATAATTACACCGTCTGAATGTTGGGCTCTTTTTGGGTTGGACCGTATTTGTGTAATCGGAATTACCGGTACAAACGGTAAAACGACAACGGCAAGTGCGATGTATTCATTACTGCTTGATCTGGGTCATAAAGCAGCAATGCAGGGGACACGTGGATTTTTTATGAATGATGCTCCGGTTGAGGGTAAAACACTTACCACCCCAACTGTATTGAATACTTATCGGCATATGGCACAAGCTATTGCTGCTGGATGCGAGTATTTTATTATGGAAGTAAGTTCACATGCTATCGAGCAAGAACGAATTGCAGGGATTACTTTCGGCTTAAAAATTTTGACCAATATCACCCAAGATCACCTCGATTATCATGAAAGCATCGAAGAGTATACCCGTATCAAAAATCTTTTTTTTCAAGATGAATCGAAAAAACTGATTAACCGAGATGAGCCGAAGGCAGAATTTAATTTTAAAAATGCCTTTACATACAGTGTGGAAAATCCGTCAACGTATAAAATCATTGCGTATTCATTGAATAATGGTGTCAGCGGTATACTGAAACATTTTGAAGATCACATTCCGTTTGTGACTTCACTCCACGGATTCTTTAACCTCTATAATATTACTGCCGCATTTGCTGCGGTCCATATAGTGACCGGTGAGAGCTTGGAAAAAATTGCCGATGCATTAGAGAACTTCGGAGGGGTCAGCGGACGAATGGAAGTTGTCAGTGAATCTCCTTTGGTCATAGTTGATTTTGCCCACACGCCTGATGGAATGGAACAAGTTTTAAATGCTTTAAAAGAAAAAGAAGTGCTGGTGGTTTTCGGAGCAGGCGGAGATCGAGACCGTACAAAACGTCCATTAATGGGACGTGTTGCATCCGTTTATGCTAAAAAACTGTATGTAACGAGTGACAATCCCCGTTTTGAAGATCCGGATGCTATTATTGAGGATATTTTATCGGGGATTGATGACAAAAGTAACGTATATGTTGATGTGAATCGACGTAACGCGATTGCACAAGCTATCAAAGATCGCACAGGTGATGAAGTCATTTTAATTTTAGGTAAAGGGGATGAGACGGCACAAATTATTTATGATCAATACTTGCCGTTTGATGACCGTGTTGTTGCTAAAGAGCTATTGGCGACTTTGAAAGAGTGCTAAATTCACCCTTAAACAGTATAATTGTTTGATGGAGCTTAATATGCACTCTTTTATTTTGGCTATAATGCCGTAATTATTTTGCGGTGTAATAGTACATCGATTTCACAAGGAGCGTTTGATGGGTATCCCACAACCGGCGTTTTATATTTTCAAATGTGAGCAAAGTTCCCCTCCGGGCATGCCAAAACCAAGCTGTGTTAATCCGCAAACTCAGGATCTTTTTCAACATTTGGCACAGACTTTGATGCAAAAAGGGTTAATTGCTACCGTACAACCGATTCGTACTTCATGTATGAACCGCTGTAATGTCGGACCGATTATGCTTGTTGAGCCGGGTCATGTAATGTATTCAGGATTGACGAAAGCTAAAATTGACGAAATTATTGAAAAACATATTATCGGCGGTGAAGTAGTGAAAGAATACGTTATTCCTGAAGAGCTATGGGATGCACCTATCACACCTGCAGATATGATGAAGCAGATGGGGCGCTAATCGATGTTAATCGAAATGCTTTACAGTAAAATTCACCGTGCTACGGTTACCGACGCTAATCTCAATTACGTCGGTTCCATCACCATTGATGAAGAACTTCTTGAAGCTTCCAAAATGCGTGTAGGCCAAAAAGTTGAGATACTGAACATCAATAACGGTGAGCGCTTTTCAACCTACATTATTCTTGGTGAACGCGGTCAACGCGATATCTGTCTCAACGGTGCTGCGGCACGAAAAGTGCATAAAGGCGATAAAATTATTATCGTCGCGTATGCTACCTACAATGATAGTGAACTCGAAAACTATAAACCTACAGTAGTGTTGGTTGATGATGAGAATTGTATTACCGAAATAATCGAGAAGATATAAGCTCCGTCATGGTACTATTTCACTAAAAAACAGTGGGATAATAATGGAGCAGTTTGAATCTTTTTTGGTAGAGCATCTGCCCTCAGCTGCGAGTTTCCACCCCCATTATGAATTATCGTTACATCAAATGCTTACCGGTGGCGGAAAACGGTTTCGTCCTGCACTTCTTCTCGGAGTTGTTCGTGCATATAATCCTCTTTTAACTCAGAGTGCATACCATGCAGCATTTGCAATTGAATTGCTTCATACGTATTCATTAATTCACGATGACTTGCCTTCTATGGACAATGCCGATTTGCGACGAGGTATTCCTACTTTGCACAAAACGTATGATGAAACAACGGCCGTTTTGGCTGGAGATGCACTCAATACGTACGCATTTGAAGTACTTTCCAATGCACCGTTATCGGATCGAGTGATTGTGAAATTGGTACGCTCCTTGGCTCACAACGGCGGATTGAACGGAATGGTACTAGGGCAAGCTATTGATTGTTATTTTGAGAACCAGCGATTGGAATTGGATCAAGTCAAGATGCTTCATATTCACAAAACGGGAAAATTGATTGCCGCATCACTGCAGATGGGAGCCATTATCGTCGGACGTGATGACATCGCGGGCGAACTTTATGATTTCGGAATCGATTTGGGGTTATTATTCCAGATCCAAGACGATATTCTGGATGTTACCCAAGATGAAGCAAAGGCCGGTAAAACGACCCACAATGATGAGTCAAAAAACAGTTTTGTAACATTGCTCGGATTTGATTCGGCGATGCAAGAAGCGGATGCGTTAGCTGAAAAAATAACGAAACGGATGGAAAGTTTTGATGAGAATCTGCAATGCGAATTGTCACCAACGCTAAATCATTACATTAATCGACACAAGGAATAGACAATGAGTACTACAATGCGCCAAAAGATGGCAGATACAATCCGCTTTTTAGCGGCAGACATGGTTCAGCAAGCTAATTCAGGACATCCGGGCGCTCCTATGGGGTTGGCAGATATTGCCGTAGTGTTGTCTGAACATATGAATCATAATCCGAAAAACCCGAAATGGCTGAATCGTGACCGTTTGGTATTTTCAGGCGGGCACGGTACAGGACTGATTTATTCACTTTATTATTTGTGGGGATACGGACTTGAGATCGAGGATCTTAAAAATTTCCGTCAACTTGATTCTAAAACTCCGGGACACCCTGAATACGGTCATACGGCAGGGATAGAGATCACAACAGGACCTTTGGGACAGGGTATTGCGAATGCGGTCGGTTTTGCAATGGCTTCAGAATTCGTCGGCAATAAAGTGAACTCTGAAACTGCTGCATTGATCGATCACAATGTGTATTGTTTGTGCGGTGACGGAGACCTTGAAGAGGGGATCAGTTACGAAGCGTGTTCGATTGCCGGACATATGGGGCTGGATAATCTTATTTTGATTTACGATTCAAATCGCATCACCATTGAAGGTTCCACCGAGCTTAGTCTCAGCGAAAACATGAGAGATCGTTTCGAATCCCAAAACTGGGCAGTTTTAGAAATTGACGGACACAATTTTGAAGAAATTGACGGCGCATTGACGCAAGCCAAAACGATTTCTCGTCCGGTACTCATCATTGCCAATACCACTATCGCCAAAGGGGGCGGTAAGATGGAAGGATCACACCATGCACACGGTGCACCGCTTGGGCATGATGTGATTAAAGCGGCAAAAACTGCAGCCGGATTTGATCCGGAAGCAACATTCGCCGTAGATGCGGATGTGATGGAGCGTTTCCGATGCGCGATTGAAAAAGGGGATTTGGCTGAGCGTGAGTGGAATCACCGTCTCAAAGAGCTTCCGCTTTCCGAACAAAATGAAGCGTATGAGCAGTTGATGAATCCTGATTTTAGTCGTATCAGCTGGCCAACGTTTGAAAAAGCGGATGCTACCCGTAATACGAACGGTATTATTTTGAATGCGATTGCCAAAGCAATCCCAGGATTCCTTGGAGGTTCTGCGGACCTTGGCCCTTCGAACAAAACCGAATTGAAAGATATGGGCGATTTCCCAAAAGGGAAAAACATCCACTTCGGGATTCGTGAACATGCGATGGCTTCAATCACCAATGCAATGGCATTGTATGGACCGATTATGCCATTCAGTGCAACATTCTTCGTGTTCAGCGATTACCTCAAGCCATCGGCTCGTATCGCGGCATTGAGCGGAATCCAGCACTTTTTCATTTGGACGCATGACAGTATCGGTGTCGGAGAAGACGGTCCTACCCATCAACCGATCGAGCATTTGAGCCAATTTAGAGCATTGCCGAATTTTTATGTTTATCGTCCGGCAGATGGAGCTGAGAACGTCAAATGCTGGCAGAAAGCGCTTTCAATGAAATATTCTCCATCGGCATTTGTGTGCTCGCGCCAAAATCTCCCGTTACTACCAAATGCGGTTCGCGGTGATGTAGAAAACGGCGGTTATTTGATTATTGAACGTTCTAATGCTACGGTCACCATTATGGCATCCGGTTCTGAAGTCGCTTTGGCAATCGAAACGTCAGAAGTTCTTCAAGGACGCGGTATTGCTGCAAATGTTGTAAGCGTTCCGTGCTTTGATTTGTTATTAGAACAGCCGCAAAATTATATCGATTCGATTATCAAACCTGGAACCAAGCGTCTTGCTATTGAAGCGGCACGAGGATTGGAGTGGTATCGTTTTGCTGATACAGTTATCGCGATGGATAGTTTTGGAGCAAGTGCACCTGCAGAACAATTGTTTGAAAAATTCGGATTTACTGCGGAAGCCATTGCAGCAAAAATTTAACTTCTGCCTCGTAGAGGCTAGCTTTAGTAGCCCAAGCGGCTAGCGTAGCGAAAGGGATGTATTCCTTTCGCGTCAAAGGAAATAGGTGCAAGATTCTGCTGAATATTTAGAGAAAAAACGTTTTTTTGATTCGCTGATTACCCTTTACGGTCGTAATGTAGCAGTCGAAGTACTGCGTGATGATGCAGTGCAGATTCACAAGCTTCATCTCTCTAAAAGCAACCGAACCGATGAGACGATCGAAGAAATCATGGCATTGGCCGAGATGCGCGGTGTGGAGATCAAATACCACACCAAAGAGTCACTTTCACGTATCTCTAAAAACAGTGCCCAGGATCAGGGCGTTGCCATCGATGTGGTATCACGTAATTACCGCAGTGCATCGATGATTGAATCGGATTTGCCGGGTCCTTTTCGCCTCTTAGCTTTAGACGGCATTAACAATCCGCAAAATCTAGGGATGATTGTCCGATCCGCTGCGGCCAGTAAGATTGACGGAATTGTTTTGCCACGACGAAACAGTACAAAGCTTTCACCGTTGGTCATGAAAGCAAGTGCAGGTACACTGTTTAAGATACCGATCTATTACTGTGAAGATTTAACCGATATTCTAGGGCTTAAAAATACCGCAATCATCACTCTTTCCTCTCATGCACGGGATGATATTCATTCGCTTAAAATTCCGACACGCGCTATTTTTGTATTGGGTAATGAAACGGAGGGGGTGAGTGATGCAGTGACACGCGCTTCGACTCACAGTGTCTCTATAGAGATGCATCGCGGTGTCGAATCACTGAATGTTGCTGTTACAGCCGGGATTGTTAGCTTTCTACCATAAGGTTATAGGGGCGGCG
>NZ_JAQTQR010000014.1 GCF_028712165.1 Sulfuricurvum sp.
TTAGCGGCGGTATATTCGATGAGAGGGATATCGGTGATCTCAAAACTGGCGATTTTATAGGCCGGAACATTGAGACTGGAGAGAAAGTCTACGGCACTCGGATCGAAAGGTGAAGAGAACGCTTCCATCCCCAGATTTTTTGCATGATCGAAAAGCTGTTTATGCCACTCCCATGGTGTCATTGCTTCTGCATAGAGGTCATGAAACTTTCGTTTATCCCACAAGGTCCCTTGTGAAATAGTAAACATATCATTGTCACAATCGAGGGTGATAGTATCGGGTGTATAGGTTTGGAGTTTGATGGCATCTGCACCGGATTCTTTCATCGCAGTGATCGTTTTTAGTGCAGTTTCCAACGAGCCGTTATGGTTGGCCGAAAGTTCGGCGATGATAAAAACTTTTTCATCAAGATTATGGCTACCGATTATCATTGTTGCGCTCCATGCAAATCATATCTCTCTCTTCGTGCGTAGTTCGATCAGTTTCTTTAAAATCGAATTTTTGATACAAACGTTTAGCTTTTTCATTATCGCTGAATACATTGGCAATTAGTTTGGTCAGTTTCAACGTGTTAAACGCATATTGGATCAAAGAATCCATTAACAACGCTCCGATACCTCGTTTATCAGGATTTGCGTAGATCCCTATCTCTGCTGAGGTGGTTGTAATATCGGTTAAATCGACCACACCGAGATAATCATTACCCTGTCGGACTAAAAAGTAGCGTTTATCAGACCGATTTTTGAGGGATTCTATAAAATGGAGATGTTCATTTAGAGAGATTTCATTTGAATTGAACATCCACATTCGGATTTCACGATGATTCCGCCATGCGAGGATCATCTCTTTTTCTGTATCGTTCAATTCGGTAAACGGGATGAGTCGAATCATCGTAATTTTTCCAATAGAGCATTAAATAGAGCCGATTTAAAATGCTCCATTACCGAAAGTCCTTCGCCCTTCATGTAGGTTACAAACTCACTTTGATTGTCGGCACTTTGGATGGCAATAAATGGGAGTTCCATAAACATCACCTCATGTGCGATTGAACTCGGTGTGATGATGGCAAAAGAGCACTCATGCATTAGTTCTGCAATATTCGAAACATTGATGTGCAAATGAATATTTGGATGTTCTTTGGCATAGTTCTGAAGTTCTTTGAGATGGGGATTTGAGGTCGTGGTGACAAGATTGACATGTTCATCTGATGGAAGTGCTTGTAGAATTTGTATCGAGAGATTCTTTGGGTCACTTCCCCCCATCGAAATAAATACAGCATCGGTCGAAGGCTTCGGGAGTTGTTTAGCGAGTCTAAATTCTTCCCGTATGAGTGGTTTGGCACAGTGAATCTCACAATATGCTGGTACAAGATCGGCATAGCGCTCACTTTTCGCATAGATGTTTGGATTATAGAGGATATCGCAGTGATGGTGCTGATAGGTATCATCCATACTTAGAATCGTTACGCTGGTTTCCTCTTTGACACGTTTTTCATACGCGGCATCGATACCGTAATGATCGAATACGACAACATCGATCTCGTGAGAGATTATGCACTCAATGAGTTCTTCAGGTGTATCGGAAGCGAGAACATGGACGGGATAGGGGATGGTATCGATGATATTTCCGTTTAAGTCCCGACAGGCGAAGGAGATGGTTGCATCAGGATATTGTTTCGCTAAAACGAGATCACGCATAATATGGCCTAACCCGATTTGACTGGAAGAGTCGGCACGGATCAGGAGATTCATGAGGGAAAAACAGCTTTAAACATCAATTCGGCTTGGAGCCAGTCTTCCGGGGTATCGATGTCTTGGACCAGATGGCGTGGCAATACTACCGTAGTTGCCGCTTTTGAAAAAATTGGTGTCCCGTTTAGCCATGCTTCGGGTTTACCCCAGTAAAATTGCCCTACATCATGATAAGCTTCAGGTAAATCCTGGCTTCTTGTAGCAAAATGCTCCGGCCAAAACATTTCAATATTGCCATCCTCATCACGTTTGACTCCCCGAAAAATCGGAAACGGAAATGTGGTTACGGGAAAGGCATACTCTTTATGATGCGTGATAAGTGCTTTATATGCATTTTGAATATCTTCACTTCGGACAAACGGTGCCGTTGCATAGATACAGCATGCGGCATCAATGCTATCACCTTGTTCTTGCAGGGCTCGAATCGCATGGGCAATGACAGGGATCGTTGCCGTATGATCGTCGCTGAGCTCTTTAGGGCGAATAAAAGGGATCTCCGCGCCGTAACTGCGGGCGACATCCGCAATTTCTTCATCATCAGTCGTGACAATAATACGATCAAAGAGTCCTGAATCCTGTGCTGCTTGGATACTGTAGGCGATGATCGGCTTGCCGCAAAAGGATTTGATGTTTTTACGCGGGATCCGTTTGCTGCCGCCGCGAGCCGGAATGATAGCAATATTCATAAAAATCCCTTTAAAAACTGCATCTGCGATAGGTATATTTCTCAATTACTTCAAGCACAATATCAGCGACTTGTTTTGCATCTTCCATCGTCATTTTTTGATGGCATGGGATAGATAGCTCACTTTTATAAAAGAGCTCGGTACTAGGCAATTTCATCTCTCCAAAACGTTCTTTATAAAAACTGTTTTGATAAATCGGTTTATAGTGAACTTGCACACCCAATCCGCGAGATTGCAGCTCGGCAAAAATATCCTCTTTGACGCAGTGAAGTTCGGGATTAAGTAATAGCGGATAGAGATGACGGGCACTTTGTTGATTGTCTGGGATTGTAATCGTCGAGAAAAGAGAATGATTCTCGAACCTTTCATCGTAATAGCGGGCAATATGCTCCCGTATGTTTATAAAACGATCGAGTTTATGCAGTTGTGAAAGCCCCAGCGCCGCGGCAAACTCAGTTAGACGGAAATTATGACCAAGACTCACCATATCGGAGTTCCACAACTGTTTTTTGACAATACCGTGAGAGCGAAAGAGGCGAAGCCGCTTGGCGAATTCTTCGTTATTGGTAACGACTGCGCCACCCTCACCGGTAGTGATGGGTTTGATCGCGTGAAAACTAAAAACAGTCATGTCGGCAAATGAGCCTATTTTTTGGTGGTTGATATCGCTCCCCAGCGCATGGGAAGCATCTTCGATAACGAGAAGATTGTGTTTGTTTGCGAGGGTTTTAATCATCTCTATAGCAACCGGTTTGCCGGCAAAATCGACGGGGATGATAGCGCGTGTCTGTGGTGTTATGAGTCGTTCGATCAGAGTTTCATCGATATTTCCATCCATTTTCACATCACAAAAGATCGGTTTTGCCCCCAGTGCGACTGCCATATTCGTGGTTGCAACAAAACTGATCGGTGTTGTGATGATTTCATCGTTTTCTTTGAGCTCTGCGACAGCATATGCTCCTAATAAAGCCGATGTTGCCGAGTTAAAAGTGACACAGAATCGTGCTCCGACATAATGGGCAATTGCTTCTTCAAATTCTTCGACTTTGGCACCCTGAGTAAGATGGGAACTTTTTAATATTTCTACAACGGCGGAAATATCATCCTCTTCGATGAGCTGGGTAGAGTAAGGAATCATTTTTATTTTTCCTCATCCTGTGTGAGTGCAATTTTTTCTATTAACTCTTCTGGGCTAAGCCATTGGGTATTTGTTTCGGAACTGTATTTGAAACCGTATTCCACAGGCGTTCCGATTTCTCCGCAATTATTTTTGGAAAAGTCGGCATTTTCAGTAAATTGAATAGAAGGTTTGATGACATAATGATCGTGAAACTCGAGAGTTAGATGTGAATCATCCCGTGGACACATTACTTCATGCATTTTTTCTCCCGGACGAATCCCCACATTTTTATGAGGGAGATGTGGAGCAATTGCCTGGGCAACATCCACTACTTTCATCGATGGGATTTTAGGAATAAAAATTTCGCCCCCATGCATCCGCTGAAAATTTTTGAGGACAAAATCAACCCCTTCTTGGAGGGTGATCCAAAACCGGGTCATTCGTTCATCGGTGATCGGGAGTTCAGTTGCACCCTCCGCAATCAATTTTTGAAAGAACGGGACGACGGAACCACGTGAGCCTAAAACATTGCCATAACGGACAACGGCAAAACGGATGTCTTTTCCCCCTCGGATATTGTTGGCTGCAACGAAGAGTTTATCACTGGCGAGTTTGGTTGCCCCGTAGAGGTTGATAGGGCTTGCGGCTTTATCGGTTGAGAGAGCTATTACTCTGCTAACACCGCAATGCAATGATGCTTCAATAACATTTTGTGCGCCATTGATATTGGTTTTGATGCATTCCATAGGGTTATACTCAGCGATAGGAACATGTTTGAGTGCAGCGGCATGGACGACATAATCGACTCCATTCATAGCACTTTGTAGCCTTGATAAGTCGCGAACATCTCCGATAAAATAGCGCATACATGGGTCATTGAAGCGTTGTGCCATCTCATATTGTTTGAGTTCGTCACGAGAGTAGATAATGATTTTGTTGGGTTTGTAGTGTTTTAAAATTGTTTTAACATACTGTTTGCCGAAGCTTCCGGTCCCGCCGGTAATGAGGATATTCTTTCCATTGAGCATTGCATGTCCTATCAACTCGAGTTGATAGAATTAAGCAAAATCAATACCAATTTTTTGAGGTTTAGTTTTTACCATTCGAATAGGCATTAATTTGTGTTAAGAGTGAAGAAAAACTATTGGTTAATTTGTTCATTATTGTATCATATTGAGTAAACCTAGCCGCCATTGCTTCGTAGCGCGCGTCTAACAATGCTTGTGATTTAGTCCTATTCGCATTGAGCGCTTTTAATTCAGTTGCAGATCCCGTTGTCAGGGTATTTATAATACCATTTGTATCTGTATAACGAGCCATTAGAGTATTCATGGATGTGAAAAGCCCATCGGTTGTGATCGTGTTGTTATAACTGTCTGTAGTGGTCGTTCCGGCAAAAAAGGCTTCCGAGGCAGATGGATCTTCTTTGAATTTAGCCAAAAAAGTAGTGGAATTAAAACTCATTGTCCCTGTTTCACTTAGATCAATACCAAATTGCGGAAGTGAGTAACCGCTGCTGCTGACAGATGTGACTAAGCGATTAATTTCACGTGTGATACTATTGATAGAGTTGTCACCGTTAAAAATACCGATAGTTCCGCCTTCTACATCCGTAGTTGTCATGCTGGTTAATTGAGAGGTTAATGTATTGTAACTGGAGACAAATGAACTCATTGCATCACTGATGGCCTGAGTGTCTTGCTCGATTGATATATTGGCACTTCCACTGTTTTCGAGTAAGTTGAGTGTCATACCCGGGACAATATCTGTAATAG
The DNA here is from genome assembly GCF_028712165.1 of Sulfuricurvum sp. Taxonomy (GTDB): domain Bacteria; phylum Campylobacterota; class Campylobacteria; order Campylobacterales; family Sulfurimonadaceae; genus Sulfuricurvum. Next base: position 5,333 of record NZ_JAQTQR010000014.1, read on the forward strand.
TATTACTACTTCGCGTCATACTGATACCGTTATATTTAAAGGTTGCATCACGTGCCGCTTGTATCTCTTGCATCCCTGTCGGATTGGTTGTTGCATCATAAGCGAGTAATTTTGTATCGAGAGTTCCGCTTGCGGAGTCCGTAAGAGTAATGGTTTGATCCGCACCTGTTTTGACGGAATTTAGAACAAGACGATAATCATTAGCCCCTACCTGCAGCGTGGATGCTTTGACACTGCCCCCGGCAATACTATTGATAGAATCTTTTAAATCATCTAATGTAGTCGAAGCAGTATAATCTATGCTGTAAGCTACTCCTCCGACGGAGAGAGATAAAGTTCCTGATCCGGTTGCAACACTGTTTGTGGTTGCAGCAAAACTGCCAGACTCTTGGACATTATTTTGCGCCATTAACGTATCTGAAATTGAGAACGATTGTACAGCCACCCCTGAATTTGCCGTGACACTGACGGAAGAGGTATTTCCGCTTACACTGCGTTGTTGATAGAGAGAGGTATCTCCTAAACTGCTTACATTGGATTTAAAGGTTGTTAAAAGACTACTCAAAAGACTTAACGCACTGTCTTTTTGTTTCTGTAAAGTTATTTTGTTATCAATTGGAGTAATAATAGCTTTTGTGTCAGCCGCTTTAAGCTGATCAATAACAGTCTGTGTGAGTACTCCTGCTCCTGCTCCCAGTGAACTGACTGACATAGTAAATCCTTTTACTTTATATTACGTACAGACTATATCGACTGAAACAGTCTAAATGTTTAGTGAAACTACAAAAATATAAAAAGCAAAAAAGATGCCATCTTGCATTTAGTCCAACAGTTTGGTATAATTCCGCCTCTCTCCTCTAGACCTGTGCAAGGGTATGGGCGGACATCGTGTCAGGGTAGGAATACAGCAGCACACCCGTTCATGTTTTGTGCCGCAGGTATCTGGTGGGGAGTCCTTTTTACCCCTTTTCATCACAAAACTATCACAGCATATTTAAAACTACAAACTTAAAGAATAAATTTAACATACCTTGTCCTATAATCTTTTCAGATACACTAATTTTTTTTGGAGAGAGCAATGCGAGCTGAATTAATGGAACAAATCGAGCATGTCCCAATGTTACCTGAGACTGTCAAAAAAGTAGAAGCGGTTTTTAATGATCCTGACGGTGGTGTAGATGATATGGCAAATGCAATCAAAAACGATCCGATTATTACTGCATATATTTTGAAAACAGCCAATTCACCGATATATGGTCTCAGCCGAACCGTAACGGATGTTGCCCATGCGATTTCCCTTTTGGGTAAAGAAGCCGTACGTACTTTTACAATCGCGTCGGCAGCCAATTCGTGTATGGATATTGATCTTTCACCGTATGGTATGACGAAAGAGACCTATCTGGCACGTTCACAAATGCAAAATGCTTTGGTAAGCCGATGGATATCCAAAGTTGATCGTTCGTTATTAGGGCATCTTTCATTAGCGTCATTTTTATTGGAATTAGGCAAAGTTGTTATCAGCCGCTATTTGATTGAGTCAAACCAGACAGCATTATTGAGTGATAGTTTAAAAGAAGGTTCATCAATCAAAAAATCTGAAATCGCTGCATGCGGAAGCAAATCGGAAGATGTGACGGCAACTCTCTTTTTTCGATGGAATTTCGATCCCGATTTGGTCCATTTGATCCGTTTTGCCAACGAGCCTGAAGATGCATCTGACTCTGAAACACAGGAGATGGCAAAATTTCTCAAAGTGGCAAAAGAAGCTATCAATCTGGATGGAACAATCACGGATACAACCCTCAAACATGCACGTGAATTGATCGAAGAATACGGAATGAATCAAAACTTTTTTGATGAAGCGGTTGAGAAAATTCTCGCTGCCGCTTAAAAATCAATCTTCTCTATAACTTCCCGCTTTGCACCCGCTTGGGCTGCTAGGCGGATTGTCCCGTAAATAACACAAATCTTCATGTGCTTGTTTGAGTACTTTGCTTTCTCGTAATAGCGGCAACATCTTCTCATCTTTTTCATTGAGGGACAGCGATTGATTGTACAACAACGCTTTTACTTCGGCGTCAACGGCGGCGAGTGCTGCTTCGATATGAGTGAGGGAAACCATACTGTTCTCTTTTTTTATCCAATTATAGCAATGGGGTACTAAAACAACGACGGCTGTAACGCCTTTAATTTAAATGTTTTACGATGAATTTCACAATACCCATGTTGTCGGATTGCTTCAACATGGGTAGCGGTGCCGTATCCTTTGTGTCCTTCAAATCCGTATTGTGGGTAGAGGGTGCTTAGCTCCACCATCTCACGATCACGCGTCACTTTCGCCAAAATCGATGCGGCACTGACTTCAGGTACAGTTGCATCGGCTTTTACGAGTGTTGTGAGACCGCTGACGCCAAACGTCGAATTGCCATCATATAAATAATCAGCTTCTCCGATTGCCGACATGATTTCACGAAGCCCGGCTGCTAGGCATGCGGATATCCCCAGTTCATCGATTTGTGCCGCATCAAACCGTGCAATATGATAGGTAGAATTCTCCCGAATGAGTTCAAAGAGCGATTCGCGTTGTTTCTCGGTGAGCTTTTTAGAGTCATTAAGCCCTGATATCGGTTGATGTAAAATAACTCCCGCGATGGTAAGCGGTCCTGCCAATGGTCCTCGTCCTGCCTCATCTATGCCACAAAAATACATAATCCGTCCATCATTAAAGTTATTGATATTGTATCGCAAGCGTTCACATTAAATAAGGTATCATTCCTCAAAAAAAGGATTTTACAAAAATGAGATCAATAATTGTAGCTTTATGTTTAGCTTCAGTAACGGCATCTGCCGCTACTATCTTGGGTTTTGGTGCAGAGGTTGATTACTATACTCCTACCGCCAGTGGAGATTTTAATTACAAAACGACGCAGACCCATTTTGGAAGTGATCAGGAATCGGGGTATCAAGTAGGAATTTACTTTGAACATCCTGCCCCTTTGATACCGAATTTACGGGTTGATTTGACCCCTGAAATCTCCTATAGCGGTTTGGACGGAGCTGCAGTCAGTAAAGTTTCATTGGATCAAGTTGACATTACACCTTATTATGAGATTATGGATAATATAATCGATTTGGATATCGGTATGACATTTAAAGTTCTTGAAGGGAAAATCGAAGGGACGGATAATCAATCTTTCAAAGAGGTGATCCCGATGGGTTATTTGGGGATAGCTATTACCCCTCCGCTCTCACCGCTCTCACTGGAAGGGAGTGTGAAATACATTGAATACAGCGGTGACTCACTGACCGATGCTCGGATTAAGGCCTGTTGGAAAATTGCACAAGGATTTGGTGCTCAGGCAGGGTATCGATATGAATCTCTAAAAATCAGCGACCATTTTAATATAAATGCCGATACAACCTTTAAAGGGCCGTTTGTCGGATTGAATTATCGTTTCTAACTATCATCTCCCAGCGCCCACCGCTCAAACGGTATCATTTCTATACGTGAGATGGGGTGAGAGAGGGTGCTCTCCAGATTCATTGTCACTACGATAACTTCTCTAACTCGGTTGGAGACGATAAACCCTTCTAATGCTTCTACTTTTTTAAAAAGTGCATGTTCATTGGCAAAAGGTGATGCAATAATAATTTGGGCTCTTTGCGGGAGGTAGAAATCGATCCCCTCATCATAATAACACTCAACATGACGCTTATCAAGTTCAGAAAAAACAAGATTCTCAAAAATCCGCCCGAAATGTTTTTGGAGGACAAGGGCGTGTTTAATGGCAATATCGCATAAATAGAGTTTTTTAACGGCGCTGGGATGGTTGAACTTGCCCAGTGATTTGAGATAGCCGCGATCAAAAAGAGATTGTAAATGCAGGTACAGTTTGTCTTTAGAGATTTTTCGTTCCCCTTTGAGACGTTCGTAGAGGTTGAATGCAGAGACTTTTTGCGTCACCATTTTTGAAGCTTGAGAGAGAATGGAAAATTCAATCGGCTCCAGCGCACGGTTCAAAATACTTTGCAGATAGAGTACCCGATCTTCACTGGCAATTTTGTGCATTGCCGGAAATCCGCCCAATTGGAAAAAGTGGTTGAGAGCTGTACTGTCAAATTTACTTTCGAATGCTAAAAACTCCTCATAATCGAGTAACTCAAGATGGATAGTATGAAAAGGCAGTTCAAGTGTCTCTTCACTAGATAGGATAACTTGATCAATCTCAAAGAGCTCGATCGATTCAACATAATTGTCCAGAGCTAGGATCGAAATCTTATTGTCACGGCAAAAAGTTTTTAACGAGGAATTGAGCTCGTTGATATCGAGACGACTGTCACGGCAATCAAAATAAAGGTAGGTAGATTTTTTATGCGTAAGGAGATAACTTTTAATCAGGGACGTTTTTCCAGATTGTGCTATCCCATAGATAAGTGTGCTTTCTTCACCGATTGAATGTTTGCGTTCAATAAATCCGCTGTTATGTAAATCGTATCGATAATACTCATCAAGTAAGGTATTCATACCTAAAATGATACCCTAAAAAATAGTGCATCCTTATTAAAAGGAAGCAAATTTAGATCAATACACGTTTTTTACCCCTAAAATCCTTGACCCAGAGCAGATATGTCAGTATAATTTCGCCGCCTTATATAGTCAGCATTGACTGACGAGTTCTTTTATCTAAGGAAAACATTATGGAAAAAATTCGTTTGAAACTTAGAGCATACGATCATCGTGTACTTGATCGTTCAGTTGCCTCTATCGTTGAAGCTGTAAAGCGAACGGGTGCGGAAATCCGCGGACCGATCCCTTTGCCAACCAAGATTCGTAAATATACGGTTCTTAAATCTCCGCACGTCAATAAAGACTCTCGTGAGCAATTTGAGATTCGTATGCACGCACGTTTGATCGACATTGTGTCGGCTACGCCAGATACAGTTGATTCGTTGATGAAGCTTGACTTGGCTCCGGAAGTGGACGTAGAAGTTCGCTCTATGGACAAGTAAGGAGTAGGGTGTGGAATACATTGTAGAAAAAATCGGCATGAGCCGAACTATCAGCGTTCCGAGCAAAGTGGTTACTCTTTTAAAAGTAAAAGAGATCAAAGTTTGTGAAGTGAACGACGGCGTTGCGCTTGTAGCGTATAGCCAAGGCAAATCGATGAACAAACCGGTTGAAGGTCAACAAAAGAAATATAATCTTTCTGCTGAATTCAACAAATTCGCTACTTTAGAAGTCGCAAACACCGAAGCGGGTGATTTGGATATGGCTCCTTTGGCAGACGCTAAAACGGTTAAATCATCTTTCAAAACAAAAGGTCGTGGTTTTACCGGCGTTATGAAACGTTGGAATTTTGCCGGCGGTCCTGGTGCGCATGGTCACCGTTTTCACCGTACTGGTGGATCTATCGGTAACCGCGAATGGCCTGGTAAAGTCCAAAAAGGGCGTAAAATGTCAGGTCAATACGGTAACGAGCAAGTTACTGTTAAAAATGAAGTAATGTCATACGACGCAGAAAACGGTGTGTTGGTTGTTGTGGGTTCAATCCCAGGCGCTAACGGTGCACTAGGTCGAGTAAAGGTTGTTAAATAATGAGCGCGATTGTACTGAACGAAAAATTCGAAAAAGCCTCTGAATTGGCATTGCCTGAGAGCTTCAGCGGCATTAATACCCATAACCTCTACTTGTACGTTAAATCGTATCAAGCAAGTATCCGTTCTAATACAGCGTCTGTAAAAGGTCGTTCAACTATTAGCGGTGGTGGGAAAAAACCATGGGCTCAAAAAGGTAAAGGTGGCGCACGTGCTGGTTCACGTCGTTCACCGATCTTTGTTGGCGGTGCGATTGCACATGGTCCAAACACAGGTCGTAACTACGATCAAAAAATCAATAAAAAGCAAAAGAAACTAGCGCTTAAATGTGCGTTGGATGCTTTGGCTACAGCTGGAAAACTCTTCATCGTTGATTCGATTGAAGTTCCAACTGGTAAAACAAAAGACGCATTGGCGTTGTTCAATGCATTGAATGTTCGTGATGCGTTGTTGGTGAAAAAGATTCTCGATGAGAATACCTATCTTGCATTCCGTAACATTGCTTCTACATACGTTGTAGAAGAGAATGAACTCAACGCCTTTTTGGCTGCGACATACCGTTCGGTGGTTATCGAAAAAGCGGTATGGGAAAATCTGACTAAAGAGAGCTAAGATGGCAGATATTACTGATATCAAATCAATCCTGTATACAGAGAAGACTCTTGGTCTTCAAGAAGAGGGTGTAATCGTTGTTCAAACGTCTCCACGTATGACAAAGAACGCTCTTAAAGAGGTGTTTAGAGAGTATTTCGGAATCGTTCCGGCTCGTGTAAACTCATTAAACCAAAGCGGAAAAGTTAAACGTTTCCGTGGTCTTGCTGGCAAACAAAACGACTTTAAAAAGTTTTATGTGAAATTGCCAGAAGGCGCACAAATCGATAGTTTGGCGGTGTAATATGGCGATTAAAACGTATAAACCAACAACCCCGAGCCGACGTTTCTATACTAACGTTGATAACTCGGACATCACGGCAAAAGCGTCTGTTCGTTCATTGTTGATCAAACTTCCGGCTGCTGCTGGACGTAACAACAACGGTCGTATCACATCACGTCATAAAGAAGCGGGAGCTAAAAAGCTTTACCGTATTATCGATTTCAAACGCAATAAATTCGGTGTAAACGGAACTGTTGCAGCAATCGAATACGATCCGTACCGTAACTGTCGTATCGCTCTTATCAACTATGTTGATGGTGACAAACGTTACATCCTCCAACCTAAAGGTTTGGTAGTTGGTGATGTTATCTCTGCAGCAGAGAGCGGTTTGGACATTAAAGTCGGAAACGCAATGAAATTGATGAGCATCCCAGTCGGGACAACGGTTCACAATATCGAGCTTAAACCGGGCAAAGGTGGACAAATTGTCCGTTCAGCCGGAACATCTGCACAAATCATGGGTCGTGAGGGGAAATATGTTTCTCTTCGTCTTCCATCAAGTGAAATGCGTTATGTTTTGGGTGAATGTATGGCGACTGTCGGTACCGTAGGTAACGAAGAGTACATCAACATCGTTCTTGGTAAAGCTGGTCGTACACGTCATATGGGTATCCGTCCTCAGACTCGTGGTTCTGCGATGAACCCTATCGATCACCCGCATGGTGGTGGTGAAGGTAAAACAAACTCAGGACGTCACCCGGTTACTCCATGGGGTAAACCGACTAAAGGTGCTAAAACACGTAAGAAGAAAGCAAGTGATAAATTGATTATTACTCGCCGTAAATCCAATCCGAAGAGGTAGATAATGGCTAGATCAGTAAAAAAAGGACCATTTGTTGATGGACACCTTATGAAAAAAGTGATTGCTGCCAAAGAGACGAAAAGCAACAAACCTATCAAAACTTGGTCACGCCGTAGTGTGATCTTGCCAGATATGATCGGTTTGACGTTTACCGTCCATAATGGCCGTCAGTTTGTACCGGTTTTCGTAACGGAAAACCACATCGGTTACAAACTTGGTGAATTTGCACCAACACGTACGTTTAAGGGCCATAAAGGTTCTGTACAAAAGAAAATCGGGAAATAAGGAAGAGATATGGCAAGAGCACTATTAAAATTCGTTCGCGTATCTCCGACTAAATCTCGTTTGATCGCTCGCGAAGTTCAAGGAATGAATGCAGAGCAAGCTATGGCTGCGTTGGAATTTACTCCAAACAAAGCGGCTAAAATCATCGCTAAAGTGGTTGCGTCAGCAGTAGCTAACAGCGGTATCGATGCGGAAGATTGTATTATCAAATCATGCCGCGTTGATAACGGTCCGGTACTTAAACGTTTCACTCAACGTGCACGTGGTACCGCTTCTGGAATCCGCAAGCCGACAGCACACATTTTGGTAGAAGTAGAGGGTAAATAATTATGGGTCATAAAGTTAATCCTATCGGACTTCGTCTCGGTATCAACCGCAACTGGGAATCTCGCTGGTTTCCTAACTTTAAAACAGCTGCGGTTTCATTGGGCGAAGATCACAAAATCCGTACCTATTTGAAAAAAGAACTCTACTATGCAGGTGTGAGCAACATCGTAATCGAACGTACTGCGAAACGTCTTCGCGTTACAATCATTGCAGCTCGTCCTGGTATCATTATCGGTAAGAAAGGTTCTGACATTGAAAAAATCAAAGAATCTCTTCAAACCCTTATCGGTAAACCGGTAGCAGTTAACATTAAAGAAGAGAAAAAAGCACAGGCTTCTGCACAACTCGTTGCAGAAAACGTTGCAACTCAACTTGAAAAACGTGTAGCGTTCCGCCGCGCGATGAAAAAAGTTATGCAAAATGCACAACGTGCAGGCGCTAAAGGTATTAAAGTTTCAGTTGCCGGCCGTCTTGGCGGTGCTGAGATCGCTCGTACTGAGTGGTATCTTGAAGGTCGCGTACCGTTGCATACACTTCGTGCAAAAATCGATTACGGTTTTGCTGAAGCGCACACCACTTACGGTGTAATCGGTATCAAAGTTTGGATTTTCAAAGGTGAGGTTCTCACTAAAGGTATCCAACCAGAAGCAAAAGAATCTAAAGAAGAGCGTGGCGAAGATCAACAACGTCGTCCACGACGAAAGGCTAACTAATCATGTTGATGCCTAAACGTACGAAATATCGTAAAATGATGAAAGGGCGTAACCGTGGTTACGCTACAAATGCTAACAAACTTGATTTCGGTTCTATCGGATTCAAAGCAACGGAAGCGGGACGTATTAACTCTCGTCAAATCGAAGCGGCTCGTATTGCAGCAAACCGTCATATCAAACGTCAAGGTAAAATCTGGATCCGCGTGTTCCCGGCTAAACCATTGACTGCCAAACCACTTGAAGTGCGTATGGGTAAAGGTAAAGGTTCTGTTGACCAATGGGTAATGAACATCAAACCAGGCCGTATCATTTTTGAAATGGGTGGTGTTGAAGAGACTCTTGCACGTGAAGCATTAGCGCTTGCGATGCAAAAACTTCCGTTCAAAACCAAAATTGTAACTGCGGAGATGAGCAATGAAATATACTGATTTGAACGACAAAACAGCTGCTGAACTTCAAGGGATGCTCAAAGAGAAAAAAATTGAGCTTTTCACTTTGAAAATTAAGCAAAAAATGATGCAATTGACTAACACGAGCGAACTTCGCACGGCGAAAAAAGACATTGCACGCATTAACACTGCTATGAACGCAGTGAAGTAAGGGCAGAGCTATGACACATAAACGTGAAATTCAAGGTATCGTAGTTACAAAAGCAGGCGAAAAAACAGCAACTATCGTTGTTGAACGCCGTGTAATGCACCCACGTTACCACAAAACGGTAAAACGTTTCAAAAAGTACATGATTCATGACGAAAACAACCAACTAAACATTGGTGATGAAGTGATCGCGATCGAGTGTCGTCCACTTTCTAAAAGTAAATCGTTCCGCCTTAAAACTCTTGTTAAAGGAGTGAACGTATGATTCAAAGTTTTACTCGTTTAGCGGTAGCTGATAACACAGGTGCAAAAGAGATCATGTGTATTAAGGTTCTTGGCGGTTCAAAACGTCGTTATGCAACAGTTGGCGATGTAATCATCGCTTCTGTTAAAAAAGCGGCTCCAACCGGTAAGATCAAAAAAGGTCAAGTTGTAACAGCAGTAGTTGTTCGTACGAAAAAAGAAGTTCACCGTGAAAATGGTTCACTTATCCGTTTCGACGAAAATGCAGCAGTTATCCTTGATAAAAAACGTGAGCCAATCGGTACACGTATTTTCGGACCTGTAAGCCGTGAAGTTCGTTACGCAGGTTTCATGAAAATCGTATCACTTGCTCCAGAGGTTGTATGATGGCAAAATTTAATTTCAAAAAAGGCGACATTGTTGAAGTGATCGCCGGTGATGACAAAGGTACTAAAGCAGAATTGCTTCAAGTTATGCCTAAGAAAAACAAAGTAATCGTTAAAGGTGTTCGTATTGCTAAAAAAGCGATCAAACCTAGCGAGCAAAATCCACAAGGCGGATTCTTGAGTAAAGAAATGCCTGTAGATGCATCAAATGTCCGTAAAGTTGAGGCGTAATCATGGCACGACTAAAAGATAAATATTTAGCTCTTAAACCAGAGCTTCAAACAGCACTTGGGATTGCAAATGTAATGCAAGTTCCAGTTTTGGAAAAAGTGATCATCTCTGTCGGTTGTGGTTTTGCTATGAAAGACAACAAATTGATCCAAAGTATCCAAGATACTATCAGCAACATTGCAGGACAACGTGCATCCGTTGTTGTAGCTAAAAAATCGGTTGCAGGATTTAAAGTACGTGAAGGGATGCCGGTTGGTGTTAAAGTAACACTTCGCGGTGCTCAAATGTACGATTTCATGGACAAATTGATCTCTGTATCACTTCCTCGTGTTAAAGACTTCCGTGGTATTCCACGTAACGGTTTTGACGGTCGCGGTAATTACAACTTCGGTTTGACTGAGCAGTTGATTTTCCCGGAAGTTGATTACGATTCAATTATGCAAATCCACGGGATGAACATCACAGTGGTAACAAGCGCTACAGCAGATAAAGATGCATTCAAACTTCTTGAAATGCTCGGTATGCCGTTTGCTAAAGGGAGAGAATAATGGCTAAAAAGTCAATGATCGCTAAAGCGGCGCGTACACCTAAATTTGCGGTTCGTGCTTATACTCGTTGTCAGATTTGCGGTCGTCCGCACTCTGTTATCAGCGATTTCGGAATTTGTCGCGTTTGCTTCCGTAAAATGGCAAACGAAGGGTTAATCCCAGGCGTTAGAAAGTCTTCTTGGTAAAAACACGGAGAGGGTGTTTATAACTCCCTCGGCCTTTTACCTGGTAAGAAACTCCTAATGATTAGATAAGGAAAATAAATGATTAATGATTTGATCGCGGATTCGTTGACTCGTATCCGTAATGCTGCAATGCGCAGATTGGATGTAACAACTTTGGTTCACTCAAAAGTAGTAGAAGCAGTTGTTGCAATTTTGGCTGATAAAGGCTACATCGAAAGTTTTAATGTTGTTGAAGACGGCGTTAAAAAAACAATCAATGTAGTTCTAAAATACGACGACAAAGGTCGTACAGTTATTAATGAAGTAAAACGTGTCTCTAAACCGGGACGTCGTGTTTACAAAGGCAAAGATGAGCTAAAACGTTTCAAAAACGGTTATGGTACCATCATCGTCAGCAGTTCAAAAGGGGTTCTTCCTAACGATAAAGCATTCGAGCTTGGCGTTGGCGGTGAAGTCCTTTGTACAATTTGGTAAGGAGATAAGATGTCACGTATTGGAAAACTTCCTATTTCTGTCCCAACTGATGTAAAAGTAACTCTTGACGGAACTGTACTTACTTTCGTAAAAGGTACTACAACACAAACCTTGGATACTCTCGGTAACTGTGGTGTTGTTCTTGAAGATAATACATTGACGTTTAGCACAAACTCTGACCAACGTACGGATCGCGCTTTCTGGGGTACATATCGTGCACTAGCAGCAAATATCGTTACCGGTTTGACTGCAGGTTTTGAGAAAAAACTTGAGATCAACGGTGTTGGTTATCGTGCAGCGGTTGAAGGTGCTATTTTGAAACTTCAACTTGGATTTAGCCATGATATCAATTTCGATATCCCTGCAGGAATTACCATTGCTGTAGAGAAAAACGTTATCAGTATCAAAGGCGCTGACAAACAACAAGTTGGTCAAGTCGCTGCTGTAATCCGATCATTCCGTCCACCTGAGCCTTATAAAGGTAAAGGTGTTAAATATACCGATGAGACTATCCTGCGTAAAGCCGGTAAGACATCTAAGAAATAAGGAGCGATGATATGACAGGTAAAACACTTAAAATTAAAGCGGCTAAGCGTACACAACGTAAACGCCGTATTCGCTCTAAAATTTCTGGATGCGCGACATTGCCTCGTGTCTCTGTTTTCCGTTCAAACCGTTACATCAGCGCGCAAGCGATCAATGATGAAACGGCTGTAACGGTAGCGGCGGTACACTCAAAAACTTTGGGTCTTAAAGCAAACATCGAAGGTGCCGAAAAAGCCGGTGCTGTGTTTGCACAAACCCTCAAAGATGCCGGTATTAACGAAATCACGTTCGATCGTAACGGGTTTTTGTATCACGGTGTCGTTAAAGCGTTTGCCGAAGCACTTCGTGCAAATGAAATTAAGTTTTAAGGGCTGATGATGCAAGCGATTAACAGAGAAGAATTTTCAGAAGCGATTGTAAACATCGGTCGTGTAACCAAAGTTGTAAAGGGTGGTAGACGTTTTCGTTTTACCGCTCTAGTAGTTGTAGGAAATAAAAAAGGAACCGTAGGTTACGGAGTCGGTAAAGCCAAAGAGGTTCCCGATGCTATCCGTAAAGCGGTTGACGAAGCGTTCAAAAATTTGACTGAAGTGAAGATCAAAGGGACTACCATTGCTCATGATATCGAAGTTAAATACAACGCAAGTCGTATCTTGCTAAAACCTGCATCTGAAGGTACAGGGGTTATCGCCGGTGGCGCTACCCGTCCGGTACTTGAGCTTGCGGGAATCCAAGACATCTTAACGAAGTCTTTGGGTTCTAACAATCCAAACACCGTGGTACGTGCAACAATTGATGCACTATCACGTATCAAAGGATAAGTTATGGCATTAGAAAACCTTACTCCTGCTGAGGGTTCAACCCACAGTACAAAACGTCTTGGCCGCGGCCAAGGAAGTGGCCAAGGTAAAACTGCCGGTAAAGGTCACAAAGGACAAAAAGCGCGTAAAGGTTACAATGAAAAACGTAACTTTGAGGGTGGACAACAACCACTTGCACGCCGTTTGCCAAAAATCGGATTTACATCACGTGTTGTAAAACCGACAATTATCAATGTTGAAAAAGTAAAAGAGGTTGCAGCACTTTCGGAAATCACTATGGAGAGCATCCGTAGTGTACACCGATTGGCTAAATCGGTTACAAGTGTTAAACTTGTCGGCGCTAGCGCTAAAGATTTAGCATCTAAAATCAAAGATGAAAACGTTACAACAACTGGTAACTAATGAACCAACAAATTGTAAACAAGATCTTAATAACGATCGGTTTTCTATTTATATACCGACTACTGGCATACGTGCCGGTACCGGGTGTTGACACAGCCGTCCTTGCTTCTTTCTTTGACTCTCATCAAGCTGACGCGTTAGGTCTGTTTAATATGTTTAGCGGTAAAGCCGTCGAACGTCTCTCCATTATCTCTCTCGGTATCATGCCTTACATCACCGCTTCAATTATCATGGAACTTTTAGCTGCAACATTCCCAAATTTAGGGCAAATGAAAAAAGAACGTGACGGTATGGTTAAATACATGCAAATTATTCGTTATGCAACGATTGTCATCACTATTGTGCAAGCAATCGGTGTAAGTATCGGTTTGCAAAGTATGACCGGAAAAGACGGTGGAAGTGCTATATTAGTTGATCATTCAACGTTCATTCTTTTAGCAACGGTATCCATGTTGGCAGGAACAATGTTATTGATGTGGATCGGTGAACAGATAACCCAAAGCGGTATCGGAAACGGTGTCTCTTTGATTATTTTTGCAGGTATCGTTTCAGCAATTCCAAGTGGATTGTCACACGCCATTACAATGGTAAATACCGGAGCTATGAGTATTTTCTCGTTGTTAGCGATTATTGCTCTCGTCGTAGCTACCGTATTGGTCATCATTTATGTGGAACTGGGTGAACGCCGTATTCCGGTTACCTATGCTAAAAAGACGATGCTTCAAAATCAAAATAAACGGGTTATGAACTATATTCCGGTTAAAGTAAATCTCTCGGGTGTTATTCCGGTTATTTTTGCTTCAGCAATTTTGATGTTCCCAATGACAGTAATGTCCTCAAGTACAAATCCTTACGTTCAAGCAGTAGCGGATGTATTGAATCCGAGTCACTATTTCTTTAACATTTTACAATTTCTGTTTATTGTCTTCTTTGCATTCTTTTATGCGTCAATCGTATTTAATGCAAAAGACATATCAGACAATCTAAAACGCCAAGGTGGGTTTATTCCGGGTGTTCGTCCGGGCGAATCGACCAAAGAGTTTTTGAATGAAACGGCTGGACGTCTTACCGTTACCGGTGCAATCTATCTCGGTTTGATTGCAACATTGCCGTGGGTCATTGTAAAAGGGATGGGAGTACCGTTCTTTTTCGGAGGAACGGCAGTTCTGATCGTGGTTCAAGTTGCCCTCGATACGATGCGCCGCATCGAAGCACAGGTTTACATGAGTAAATATCAAACTCTTAGCGCGGTTGGCCTTTAACAATGGCGATTGCGCTACGCAAAAATGATGAAATAGCAAAACTTCGCGCCGCGAATCAAATCGTCGGCGCGACGTTGGAATTATTAGCCTCCCATACTAAACCGGGAATCACCCTGAAAGAGCTTGATGCCATAGGTGAGGAGTATATCCGAAGCCAAGGTGCCAGCCCATCTTTTAAAGGACTTTACGGTTTTCCAAGTGCTGTTTGTACCTCTGTCAATGAAGTCATTATTCATGGCATTCCGACCGATTATGCTCTGAAAGAGGGTGATATTGTCGGATTTGACGTAGGAACCAAAAAAGGGGGATACTTTGGAGATGCAGCGATATCGCTCGGAGTCGGTGCAATCAGTGCCGAAGATGAAGCGTTGATAGCATGTTCCAAAGATGCTCTTTATTTTGCAATCGACATTATCCGTGACGGAATGCGTTTTAAAGAGCTTTCGTACGAGATTGAGCAGTTTATTCTCGGACGGGGATTTGTACCCCTACGAGGATTCTGTGGGCACGGTATCGGGAAAAAACCGCATGAAGAACCTGAAATTCCGAATTATTTGGACGGATCCAATGCAAAAGCGGGTCCGAAAATTAAAAACGGAATGGTATTTTGTTTGGAGCCGATGATTTGTCACAAAGAAGGAACTTCCAAAATTTTGGCAAATGGTTGGGATGTGGTGAGTACGGATGGGCTGAGAGGCTCTCATTACGAGCATACGGTTGCAATTATCAACGGTAGAGCTGAAATATTATCAATCGCGTAAAGGAATATATATGGCAAAAGATGATGTCATTGAAGTAGACGGAAAGATTATTGAGGCACTACCAAACGCAACGTTTCGTGTTGAGTTGCCTAACGGTCATGTTATTTTGTGTCACATCGCAGGTAAAATGCGAATGCACTACATTAAAATCCTCCCTGGGGATACGGTGAAAATCGAACTTACCCCTTACAGCCTGGACAAAGGGCGAATTACCTATCGCTACAAATAAGTGTCACTGCTTAGGCAGTCGGCATACTTATATACTATAATAGTGCATCTTTTTGAAAGAGAAATTATGCACACTCATCCAGAACACCCCCTTCTACAATCGTTAGTGAATACACTGCGAGATATAACTATTTCCCCTTTAACCTTTCGTCACACGATCCATGAAATAACAAAAATATTGCTCTATGAAGCCATGAGAACCTTTCCTATGAAACCGTATACGGTGATGTCATGGCGAGGAGAACAAAATGTCCAGAGAATTGATGAATCTGAGATTATGGTTGTATCGGTATTGAGAGCGGCCTTACCGATGCATGACGCCGTTATTGACACACTGACTTATTCGGTATCAGGATTTTTAGGAATTAAACGAGATGAAATTACGCATAAAAGTCATCTCTACTATGACCGAGTTGGTGATTGCAGCGGGAAAACCGTCATTTTGGTTGATCCGATGATCGCAACAGGCGGATCATTGTGTGATGCGATTGAAATTTTGGAAAAAAAAGGGGCGGATAAAATTATTTCTCTTAATATTATCGCTTCGCCAGAGGGACTTGGTATTATCGAGGAAAGATATCCGAATATCGAAATTTTCATTGCTCAAATCGATGAGAGACTGGATGAAAATAAATTTATTATTCCGGGACTGGGTGATGCGGGTGATCGGGCATTTAATACCTTGTAATATGGAAAAAATAATGCGATGGATAATTTTGCTTCTGTGGGTTGGATACGCTAGTACTTTACTGGCAGATGAAGCAAAAAGCAAAGAAGCTCAAAAATCCTTTTGGGAAACCTATACATCAGCGCTGCGCGGCGATAAAGTATCGCAGTTCAATGTGGGGGTGATCTATGAACGGGGAATCGGTGTGGATCAGAATCAATCTATGGCCGCACAATGGTATCAAAAAGCAGCCGAACAGGGTCATGTGGATGCACAGTACAATCTAGCGATTATGTACGTCAGCGGACGGGGTGTGGATCAAAACACAACTGCCGGAATGATGTGGCTAGCTTCTGCTGCAAAGAGTGGAGATAAAGAGTCAAAAAAACTTTTACTGGAAGTAATCGACGGTAAGTATGACAAATTTGCCAAACCAAAACTGGATAAGGGCGTTTCGATTACCGCATTACGGATGAAAACGGTTAAAGATACTGTGATATGCGATAGCGCGGGAGAATGCAGTCCTATTAAAGCGCATACAACGGTAACGTCAAAGATAAAAAACGGCAAATACTATAAGGTAAGCGGAGTCGGCGGGAAAAACGGGTGGGAAGCGTATGAAAAAGAGGGTTGGATAGAGGAAAGCAGCGTTGAAATTCAACGCTGAATTAAACTGTTATTTGATGTAGCTGCAGCAGTAATCGCAGATTGTTTTGACTTTGAGATTAAATGAACTGTTAGCAGGAACTTCAAAACTTTCCGGTCCTTTGATTGTAATCCATTCCTCTGAGCCAGGAAGCTGAATATCCATCTCTCCGCTCATGATCTCCATGATCTCTTTATCGCCTGTACCGAAAGTGTATTCTCCAGGAGCCATTATTCCGAGGGTTTTGACACTTCCGTCGGCAAATTGGATTGTACGGCTGGAAACTTTTCCGTCAAAATAGAGATTGGCTTTTTTGATGATGGTGACATTTTCAAATTGAGACATAGTGGTCCTTTTTAAATTAATGGCGCAATTATAGCGGATTGAGTTCTTGCTTGATCTTTTTAGGCAAGTGGGCAAATGGGAAATCAGTTACGATTTTTGTCTCTTTCCCATCGTTAACATGAACTTCCAAAAGCATGGTGTCACGATTGAAACTGATGAGCGTATAGGTTCGATCATCTTCACTGTAAACGAGATTACGAGCTTTTAGGTGGCTAAAAGGGCTTTTGCGTGGTCTATATCCCATAAATTCCGTTCTCCTGAACTGTTATTTTTTTACTCTCTACGAGTTGTGTCAATGCACTTTTGAAATTCTTTTTACTGAGTCCAAACGTTTTTTGAATCAAATCCGGATCGCTTTTATAGTTGTACGGAAGCATTCCGCCGTTGGCTTTGATCATCGAGAGGATTTTATCCGCTGCTGTGGAGGCTTTTGCTTTTCCGATCATCTGAAGAGAGAGATCAAGTTTGCCGTCCGGACGCAGCACTTTTACAAACCCGTTTTTGATCTGTCCGACACGGACATCTTCAAAAATCTCATTCGCATAAATCATCCCCTCGTACTTGTGCTCTACAATCACTTTGTACCCCATAGGAGTTTTGGCGATGATCATAAAACTGACGGGGGTATTAGGATAAAAACTTTTAGGAGGGGTTTCTAACGCCCCGCTGATTTTTTCGGTTCCCACAAGTCGGTTAGTCTGTTCATCGAGGATGACGCGGACAAGTCGCTTTTCTCCAACGACAAACGGCCGTTTCTGAAGGGTTCGGGGAACAAAAAGGTCTTTCGGCAATCCCCAGTTAACAAATGCACCGATAGGGGTGGTATCAACTACTTCGACAAATGCAATTTCACCCAGCATCGCTTTAGGCATTACGGTTGTCGCAACAGGGCGGTCTTCACTGTCGGTATAGACAAACACATCGATCGTATCGCCGATATGCATAGTGTCTGTTACGTATTGATTCGGCAATAAAATATCGCTCTCATCCAACGCGCGTAAAAAAAGTCCGGGTGTCGTGTCCCGGTCGATAACGAGGATATTGATTTCCCCGATTTTTAGTGTTTCATTCATGGGTATAATTATATCGACTATTTGCTTGCGGGAGAAAAAGGGTGAGAATTGTAATAACAGGTGCAAGCAGCGGTTTAGGTGAAGCGTTGGCGCTTCATTATGCGTCGAAAGAGAATACATTGGTATTAATCGCACGCAGGGAAGATAGGTTGGCGGATGTGGCCGATCGATGCCGTGAGAGAGGTGCTGAAGTCGAAATACTTGTGGCAGACGTCAATAATTTTAAGCAAATGGGGGAAATTGGGGGAAGATTATGCGAAAAGACGATTGACCGTATCATTCTCAATGCCGGAATTTCGGTCGGGCATAGCGGCGGAGTAACACCGTTTGAGGATTTTCACCGCTTGTTTCAAACCAACTTTCTGAGTGTTCACGCATTATTAGAACCGATCATCCCGAAAGTGATCGCTCAAGGGCATGGAGAAATCGTCTTTATCTCATCGCTTGCTTCAATACTTACGATGCCGACCTCGATCGCATACAGCAGTTCCAAAAGGGCACTTAATGCGTATGCCGAAGGGTTACATCATCAGCTGAAACCTCATGGTATAAATGTAATGACGATTATGCCGGGATTTATCGATTCGGAAATGACACAGAAGAATCGTTTTAAGATGCCGTTTTTAATGAAAACGGAAGAAGGCATAGCGCGGATCACCCATGCGATTGAACGGAAAAAAATACGGTACGCTTTCCCTTTTAGGTTTTACTTAATGATTCGAATTGTCTCACTATTTCCGCAGTCCTTAAGAGACAAAATTGTACACTTCACTAATTTTAAAAAGGGTGCATAACCCGTACTATCAAGGAAATATCCGATGGTTATCGACAGCGTATGTACCTATTGCGGCGTAGGATGTGATATTTCCGCTGAGGTGGAGGACAATAAGATCCAAAAAATCTTTGCCAAAGAAGAGGGCGTTGTCTCTCAAGGGCGGTTATGTATTAAAGGAAAGCAGGGCTGGGATTTCGTTACTCATGCTAAACGGCTTCGTAATGCACGGGTTCGAAAATCTTTTTTAGCCAAAAATGCCGCATTGTTTGCCGATCTGGATATGGATTATCTGGAACCTGTCGATCATGATTTTTACGAGATCAGTTACGAGAGTGCGTATGAACTCGTCGCCCGCAAACTCAGATCCATCACCGATGAGTTTGGTTCACACAGTTTTGCCGCTATCGGCGGTGCGCGCACCAGCTGTGAGGGCTCTTATCTATTCCAGCACTTTACCCGCCACGTCGTCGGTTCACCGCACGTTGACAACTGCGCTCGCGTTTGTCACTCACCATCCCTTAAGGGGATGCGTACGACGATCGGAGAGGGGGCGATGACCAATCCATTCGATGATATTTATGAAGCTGAGTATATGGTAGTCATGGGTTCCAATACCACCGAAGGACACCCGATCGTCGCCAATCGTATGCTTGATGTTATCAAACAAAAAAATATTGAGTTGGCTGTCTTGGATGTGCGCCGTATCCAGCTTTCAAAATCAGCAACGAATCATTTGAGTATCCCCTATGAAGCCAATCTGATGATTCTCAATATGTTGGCGTATGTCATCATAAGCGAGAATCTCGTCAATACCGAATTTGTGAATAGCCGCACCAAGGGGTATGAGGAGTATAAACACTCTATTTTAAACGATCCGTTTGCTAATCCAGAGTATCTTCTCCAAATCCCGGGATATGAATCGCTTGCGGAAGAGATTCGTATTGTCGCTCGTAAATACGCCACCCGTAAAAGTCTTTTTTTCTGGGGTCTTGGGATTACCGAACATCTGGACGGTTCGTACGCCGTTATGGCAATTACCCATTTGGCGATGCTGACCGGAAATATCGGCAAGCGCGGAGCAGGATTGATGCCGCTTCGGGGACAGAACAACGTGCAGGGAACATGTGATGTCGGGATGCTGCCATATTATGCTCCGGATTACCAACCGCCTAAAGAGGTGGGGATGATGACTCCTGATCTGATCGATGCAATGGTCGATGGAAAGATCAAGGCACTTTATAACATCAGCGAAGACATCGCCCATATCCATCCGAACCAAAATAAAATTCACGCTGCTTTGGGAAATCTCGATCTTTTGGTTGTGAATGAACTTTTTGATAACGAAATTACCAAATTCGCCGACATCATCTTCGGAGTAAAAAGTGCGTATGAGAAAACGGGTGTCTATGTGAATGCCGAACGCCGTCTGCATCTCTCTCAGCCTCTTATCCATGTCATGATGCCGGATGATTGGGAAGTAATCGCCGAAATATCCAAACGTTACGGGACCGATTTGGGCGTTAAAACTTCTCGTGATGTTTGGGAAAAAGTAAGGGTCGATGCCCCTATGCGCTTTGGCGGGGCAAGTTACGAAAAACTCGAAGCCAATCGCTTGCGCGGGTTACAATGGCCGGTGCAGGAAGAGGATATGCCGGTATTGCATATCGGAGAGTTCCGAACCAAAGACGGATTCGGAACATTTCGTTATAAACAATATGAGCCTAGAGGTCAGGTCGCTGAACTCTTAAAGGCTTCAACACATGAAGGATATTACCTTACAACCGGGCGTGTACTCGTCCATTACAACAACAGTGCACAAACTAATGCGTGTGATAAACTAAGCCGTTCCCACAGTGAAGATACATTACTCGTAAGTGTAGAAGATGAAGATTTCTTCGAGTATAAAGACTTTGTGGTCCTCAAAAGCGAATACGGGCAAACTGCCCCTTTGAGGGTAAAAGTGAGTTCAACGGTCAAAAAAGGGACCCTTTTTACCACATTCCACCACGCTAAGAGCAATATTAACTTTCTGTTTGGAGATGAAGCGGACGAATTGATTAAAACGGCACGATTCAAATCAATCAAAGTCGAGGTAATCAAACCCGACTATCTGGAGTAGTTGTGCACACACGCGCTCGTGGCAATATTGCAGAAGAGCGCGGGTGTGAGTATTTACGAAACAAAGGGCTTCGTATCATCGATCGTAACGTCTACAACCGTTTTGGGGAGATCGATATTATTGCTATGCACAATAATGTGCTCCACTTTGTCGAAGTGAAAAGTGCAATGAGTTATGAGCAGGCTGTGAACAATATCACCCCTGCAAAACTGCAAAAATTAAACCGGACGATTCAAACCTATCTTCAGCAAAAACGGCTCAATCTTGATTATTGTATCGATGCACTCATTATCACAGATGACGAGATAGAGTGGATTGAAAACATTACCCTTTAACTCCTTTTCCCTGAGAAAAAATGTGAGAGTATTGTAATAAGTCATTTTAAAGATTGTGGCGTTATAATGACCCCATATAAACATTGAACTCAAGGAAGTCACATGGCTAAATACACAGAATTGACAGTATCTAATTTTGACGAAGTAACCAAAGAAGGTGTTTCATTGGTAGATTTTTGGGCTCCATGGTGTGGACCTTGCCGTATGATCGCTCCGGTTATCGAAGAGTTGGCAGGCGAATTTGAAGGGAAAGCAAAAATCTGTAAAGTAAATACAGATGAAGAACAAGATATCGCTGTAAAATACGGTATTCGTTCTATCCCTACAATTCTTTTCTTCAAAAACGGTGAAGTTGTTGAACAAATGGTTGGTGCCGCATCAAAACAAGCGTTTGCGGATAAACTAAACGCTTTACTGTAATCTTTCTTTTTTAGAAGAATGGGAATAATATCCCTCTTCTGAACCCTCTGTGAATTATTTAATACATTTATTTTAATTATAAATGAAATCTTAACTTTTTACCCCTTCCTCCCTCAAAAGTACCTCTTTATTTATTACACTGTATCATATACTTATATGAACGTTTTCAAAAACAGGAGATTACGGATGTTGGATTGTGCGATTATCGGAGGAGGGCCTGCGGGATTGACTGCAGGCTTGTATACGACACGCGGTGGCTTGGAAAACGTTACGATGTTTGAAAAAGGGATGCCGGGCGGCCAGATTACGATGAGTTCTGAAATCGAAAACTATCCGGGTGTGACAGGTCATATTACCGGAATGGATTTGATGATTCCGTGGCCTGAGCAGTGCCAACGTTTCGGACTTAAACATGAGATGTCGGAAGTGAGTCGTGTTTCACGTCGCGAAGACGGTATTTTTTTGGTTCAAAAATCCGATGGCAGCGTTGATGAAGCTACGAGTGTTATCGTTTGTACCGGTTCAACCCCGAAACGGGCAGGATTTGCAGGTGAGGATACTTTTTTTGGACGGGGTGTCAGTACCTGCGCAACCTGTGACGGTTTTTTCTACAAAGGAAAAGAAGTCGCGGTGATCGGCGGAGGGGATACCGCTCTCGAAGAAGCACTCTATCTGGCAAAAATTTGTTCTAAAGTGTATTTGATTCATCGTCGTGATACGTTCCGCTCTGCACCGAATACGATAGCGAGAGTCAAAGAAACGGCCAATATCGAGTTGGTGTTAAATGCAACACCGCAAGAGGTTGTCGGTGACAAAATGGGTGTTAATGGAATCCATGTGAAGTTACAAGACGGGACTGTGCGTCAAATTGATGTTCCCGGTATCTTTGTTTTCGTCGGAAATAATGTAAATAATCAAGTATTGATTCAAGAAGACGGCAGCTTTTTGTGTGAAATGACCCCATGGGGAGAAGTGAAAGTCGATTTGAGTATGAAAACGTCTGTTCCAGGCCTTTATGCAGCCGGAGATATGCGTGCCGAAGCGCCTAAACAAGTGGTATGTGCCGCAGGTGACGGTGCAGTAGCTGCATTGCAGGCAATTGCATATGTAGACGGACACCATTAACATTTTTTAATGAGGCCGTTTACGCCCTTTTTAAAGACGAAGAGGGTAAAATATCTTTATTAATGTTTGAATAGGGATGATACATATGATTAGAGCAGGTGTATTTGGCGCTGGCGGGCGTGTGGGGAAACTATTGATTGAAGATTTACGCCATGAAAGTGAGATTTCATTAGGGGCAGTATATGTCCGTAATGAACTCAATTTTTCAATCGATCCTTCTGTTATGGTAACGAATGATATGGCGACATTGCTCAAAGGGTGCGATGTAGTTATCGATTTTTCTTTGCCGGAAGCAACACAGGTTTTGCTTGAAAAGGCGATTGAGTATCCAAAACCTTTGGTAATCGGAACAACGGGATTGGATACTCATCAGATGAACCTGCTTAAAACAGCGAGTGAATCGATGCCTATCTTGTATGCGACGAATATGTCTTTAGGGGTAGCATTACTCAATCAACTTGTTCATATAGCTTCTAAAACACTTGATGGTTTTGATATTGAGATTGTTGAGCAGCATCACCGCCATAAAAAAGATGCCCCAAGCGGTACAGCCCTGACATTGGCTCATTCTGCAGCAGCAGGACGAAATCTTGATTTAGATGCGGTACGTGTCAGCGGACGTAACGGAAATATCGGTGAGCGTTCCAAAGACGAGATTGCAGTGATGGCATTGCGCGGCGGAGATATTGTCGGGCGCCATACGGTAGGTTTTTACAATGACGGCGAATTCATTGAGCTTCACCACACCGCAACTACCCGTAACACCTTTTCAAAGGGTGCTATTCGTGCCGCAAAATGGCTAGCCGGAAAACCAAACGGTTTATACAGTATTCAAGACTGTTTAGAACTTGCATAAGGAAACACACAGTGCGTAGTTTAAATGAAAAATGTGCAGTAGTCGGAATTTTTGACCATCCAGAGGCGTCCAAACTGGCGTATTTCTCTCTCCATGCTCTCCAACATCGCGGTCAAGAAGCTGCCGGAATCAGTACCAGTAACGGTGAAAAGCTTTATACGATCAAAGATCGCGGGTTGGTAACACAAGTGTTCGATACCCAAAAACTCAATACCCTTAAAGGGCATATGGCGATCGGTCATACCCGCTATTCAACCGCGGGGGATGATTCGATTTTGGATGCTCAGCCGGTATTTGCCCGATACGATTTGGGAGAAATGTCGATCGTTCACAACGGAAATCTGACCAATGCCAAAGAGGTACGTGATGCGCTCATCAAAAAAGGGGCGATTTTCCAAACCTTCATGGATACCGAAAACCTGATCCATTTGATCGCGAAAAGTGATCAGCATCATTTGACGGATCGTATTATTGATGCGGTCAAAAAGATCGAAGGGGCCTATTCTCTTGTCTTCCTGAGCCGTTCTAAAATGTTTGCGATGCGTGATCCTCACGGATTCCGACCTCTGAGTCTCGGACGTGTAGGGGATGGATACGTTGTCGCGTCGGAAACGTGTGCCTTTGACCTGATCGGTGCCGAATATATCCGGGACGTTGAACCGGGTGAACTGCTGATTTTCGAAAAAGGGAAGGCTCCAAAATCGATCAAAGTATTCGAGCCGACTCCGAAACACTGTATTTTCGAATATGTCTATTTTGCCCGTCCGGATTCGAACGTCTATACCCAAAACGTTTATGAAATGCGTAAAGCAATGGGGAAAGCATTGGCGCGTGAGCAGCCGGTTGTTGCTGATATGGTTGTTCCTGTTCCTGACGGAGGTGTTCCTGCCGCAATCGGTTATGCCCAAGAGAGCGGTATTCCGTTTGAAATGGCAATCATGCGTAACCACTACATCGGACGTACGTTTATCGAGCCGACTCAAGAGATGCGTGATTTGAAAGTTAAAATGAAACTCTCTCCGATCGAGCGTTTGATAAGAGGGAAACGCATTATTGTGATCGATGATTCGATCGTTCGCGGTACAACCAGCCGACAGATCGTCCGTATGCTCAAAGCCGCAGGAGCGGCAGAAGTTCATATGCGTATTTCCAGCCCTCCGACAACCGATCCTTGCTACTATGGCGTTGATACACCGGATAAAGAAAAACTGATCGCAGCCAATATGGCGAATGAAGAGATTTGTGCATTTATTGAGGCGGATTCTCTTGGATACTTGAGCAATGAAGCGCTTTTAGAAAGTGTCAACGGTAAAGAAGAAAATTATTGTACTGCCTGTTTTACCGGCAAATATATAATCTAAGCGTCTTTTATGCGGGAACAGATTTTTACGTTTGGCCAATATTTGCATCGTAAATTTGGAGCGAAAGTCTCCAAAGTTCCTGTATCAATCTCTGGGTTTACCTGCCCGAATATTGACGGTACGGTTGCGAAGGGTGGCTGTACCTTTTGTGAAAATGATTCATTCAGCCCCAGTCTGGATCGTGCCCGCGAACTGAAGGGCTTTTTTCTTAATCTCCATTCAACGACTAACCCCCATTTAGAAAAACAGCTTCAGCAGATGCAATGGCAGTTTGAAGCACTCTCAAAACGTTTACACAATGAGAACGATACTGAAAAGTATATGGTCTACTTTCAGAGTTTTACCAACACCTATGCCCCTTTTGAAACACTCCAAGCCCTCTATGAAAAAGCCTTATCGTATGAAAATGTTATAGGTCTGAGTATCGGAACCCGTTCGGACAGTATCAGTGATCAGACATTTGAATATCTCGCAGAACTTTCCAAAAAAACCGAAATCTGGGTTGAGTTTGGAATTCAGTCGATTTATGATGAGACGCTGGTGAGAATAAACCGCGGACACGACAGTGCCAATGTCAAAGAGGCGATTTTAAAAGCCAAATCGTATGGTTTGAACGTATGCGGACATCTGATATTCGGACTTCCGGGAGAGACAAAAGAGATGATGTTGGAGACAGCAAAAGAAGCCTATGCATTAGGAATCGATTCGGTCAAATATCATCCTCTGTATGTCGTAAAACGGACTGCCTTGGCAAATGAGTATGCCAGAGGAGAGTTTACTCCGATTTCGCAAGAACTTTATCTGGAAGTTCTTACCGAAGCACTCCTTTTAAAACCCTCCTGTGTCAGCGTGCAGCGAATTACTGCGGGGATAAACGATGATTCGTTGATCGCACCGCAATGGTGCAGAGATAAAAATGAGCAATTTCGCGCCGTTAACGAGGCTCTTGCAGCAGTAGGATTAAAGTATTAAAATTGCTCTTTAATGAGCAACGGCTTTAGTGCGGTACGAAGTATCATTAAAATACGGCGGATAGTCGATCATAATCGTAAATGCTTTGGAATAGCCCGGCGGCAGATCGGTTGCAACTGTATAGTAGTAGTTGATCGTTTGTGGTTGATATTTTGTATCAAAGGCTTCATTAAAGGCGTGAGGTGCCCCTCCGAATATACCGGACTGCTGTTTCTGAGTATTTTGAAGAGTAAGTTCCAATTGTACTCTTGCAAGGGGATATTCTCCCATATTTTTAACGACTCCGGTAAAAACGATTTGCTCACTTTGGAGTAAACGGTCATGCTTGAGGTTAAAAATTTTGGCTTTTTTAGTATAACTTTCCAGCCCTGCCAGCACAATAAAAGCACCGGCGATGATCACGATGAATGAGGCAAAAAGGATTGCGAGCTGTTGTATTAGACGTTTTGCCTGCAAGGCTGAAAATATTGAGAGTATGATTAATAGCAGCGCTATCCCAAGTACTAAATAATGCCAGACTGTTAAATAGATATTCATCGGCACTCCGCATTGTACGTAAGATTATAATCTTTATCATACCGGAACGGCTCAATAAACATCTTAAACGGAGCGGATTTTCCGGGTGCTATCGTTTTTGTAATGGTAATTGAGCTTTTCTTAAACGGTATATAGGGATATATTTTATCGATATATTTATAATGAGTTACTTTGTAGACGCCGGCATGAATCGTACACTCGCTAAAGGGACGTTTCGAGGTATTATTGATATCCCCTTTGATGAGGATCGCTTCCGTAAATTCGAGCGCTTTGACTTCGTGAATAATGAGAGAGTGTTTGAAAAGGTATTGATGGAGTGAAATATATCCGGCAACCGGACCTACGGTCAATACTCCGAATGCGGTAAAGACCAAAAATATGGCGATACCCATTCTATTTCGTAAAACGATTGCCAAAATGAGCAGTAAAAGAAAAAGGATAAAAATACCTCCGAACAGAAGGTAATCGTAAATCAAAAGATGATGAATAAAATCGATGATTCGGTTTTTCATTTGTTCCTAGAATTTTTCTCCGCGATACCGCTCATTCCAAATCGCCGTGCAAGCTCTTGTTTAATGCGGTCGGGAGAGATATTTTTGTGTCCCAATGCAACGAGTACGTGATACACTAAATCGGCACATTCGTAAATAATTTCATCTTCGTTTCCGTCTTTGATCGCAAAACTAAACTCTCCGGCCTCTTCAACCACTTTTTTGAGAATAGAGTTGTCTCCGCTGCTGAGCAGTTTAGCCGTCCATGAGGTAGCGGGATCGGCGTTTTTACGCGAAAGAATCGTGTGATAGAGTTCATCGATAATCCCGTATGCCGCCGCAGTATCGATTTGAGGTTCACTGATACTCTCTCCGGATTCAATATCGGTGAAGAAACAGGATTTACGTCCGGTGTGACACGCAACCCCTTCTTGGCGAACGATCAGCAACAGGGTGTCATTATCGCAGTCGAGTAAAAACCGTTCGATATGCTGTAAATGTCCGCTGGATTCCCCTTTTTTCCAGAGCCGCTGTTTGGAGCGGGAATAGTAATGGGCTATCTTTGTCGACAGAGACAATTCCAATGCTTCGCGGTTCATATAGGCCATCATTAACACTTCGAGTGTGGTAGAGTCTTGGACGATGACCGGTAGGAGTTCGGATTTTTGCCAATCAATGTGATCGAGATTCATAAGCGGCCTTTTAAGTGTTTATTCCGAATCCACGAATGGATACGGAATAAACTCTCCAAAAGGAGAGGGTTTATTTGGTTGAAGTGACGGTTTTCGCTTCAGGTGTTTTGGTGTCGAGCCAGATGTTTGGGGTGGAACCGCCCGGTGTGAGGAAAATCTTAGCATCTTTGTTCTCTTTGAGTGCTTCATTAAATTTGCCCTGAACGTGGATTTGTTCCATTTTCAACAATCCCGGAGTAATAGAGGCGCCGATGAGGTGATTCGCTTTGGCTTGAGCTTCGGCTTGGATGGTAATCGCGTTAGCGGTACCTTGTGCTTCCGTCTCTTTTTTGAATGCCTCTTGTTTTGCGCGCTCGACATCTTGTTGGGCACGTTCTACTTCTTGTTTCGCAACTTGAACGCGCTCGATCTGATCTTTTACTTTTTGAGGAAGAACAATTTCACGCAGTTGGATGGACTCGAGTTCCGCAGGGGTATTTTTTTGTCCTCCGACGCTTGAACGTATACCCTCTTCAATTTTTTGAGCGATGGCATTTCTCATAATCGGCAACGATTCTGCCTCATATTGACCGACAACGTTACGGACGATGTCACGAGCTACCGGATCAATGATTTTATCTTCCCAGCTAAATCCCCAGTTAGAGATGGTTTGTGCCGCTAATTGCGGATTTAAACGATACTGTACGGTCAATTCGATCGAAACAGGAAGCCCCCGCTTATCGAGAACGGTAATCGCCGGTTTAAGCAAGATACCGTCTCCTGCGGTAGAGGCGCGATCCACTTTGTCGGCATAGTTGATAATGCGGACTTTGGTATCGACGAGATAGACTTTTTGGATAAACGGGATTAGGAAATGAAGCCCCGGCATCAAAGCGCGTTCTTCATATTTTCCGTTGGTTGAGAGAATTCCGCGCTCACCTTCTGTGATAATGACAAACGGTTTCGCGAGAACAAGCAGTAAAATAAATCCGCCGATAATCCATAACATCCCTATTTTCTGAGAGTTCATATTGAAATCAAATTTCGGCGGTTTAGGGGATTGAAATCCGCCCCCTTTTTGCTCTTCTTTTTTCTTCTTGTTGAAATAGTCGTTCATATCACTGGCCATAGAGTAAATCCTTTTATGATTCAAATAAACGGGCTAATGCTAATTTTGCATCAGCTGAAAGCCCGTTTTTTAATTAATGTACGTTAAGTAGTGATCGTAATCGGGGTTACGTCCACAAACAATGTCAAAATAGGCGGTTTGAATTTTTTCGGTAAGCGGTCCGCGTCCGCCTGCACCCAATACACGTGCATCGACTTCGCGGATAGGGGTGATTTCGGCAGCAGTTCCGGTAAGGAACGCTTCATCGGCAACGTAAATCTCTTCACGTGTGATTTTTCTGCGCGTTACTTTGACTCCCATGTTTTCTGCCATTTCAATGACGGTTTTTTGGGTGATTGAAACAAGCGAGTTGTCATTTGGAGGGGTGATGAGCTCGCCGTCTTTGATGAGGAAAAACGATGCACCGCTCGCCTCAGCAACGTATCCCTCATCATCGAGGAGTAACGCTTCGTCATATCCTGCTTCAACCGCTTCAAATTTTGCCATTTGAGAGTTGAGGTAGTTGCCGACAGCTTTGGCTTTACCCATATTTGATTTGTTGTTCGGGCGGCTGAATGATGAGATTTTGAGACGGATTCCCCGTTTCATCCCTTCTTCGCCGAGGTAAGCGCCCCATTCCCATGCGGCGACCGATACTTCAACCGGCGCTTCTTTATGATAAACACCCATAACACCGTAACCCAGATAGACAATCGGACGGAGATAGACATTTTCGCCGGTAAATTCGTTAGCTTTCAAAAGCTCGATTTGCGCTTTATTAAGCTCTTCTACGGTGTAAGGGACAGTAATGAGCGTCATTTTTGCCGATTCGATCAGACGCTTTGTATGGTCATTCAAGCGAAAAATTGCATACCCTTTTGGGGTTTTATACGCTTTAGTCCCTTCGATAGCACCGTTACCGTAGTGCAATGTGTGGGAAAGGACGTGAATTTTTGCTTCACTCCACGGGAGCAGTTTGCCATTCATCCAAATATATTTGGCTTCATTCATAGGGAAGATCTCCAAAAGAAAAATTGGGAGATTTTAGCGCAGTTGCGATTTAAGGTTTATTAAGAGAATCTTCCCGCGATGCGGGAAGATTAATGTGAAGGTGTATTGATCATCCAAATTGAAAAAATATCGATGTAGTTCCAAAACGATTGAATGTATTCAGGATTGATTCCCTCTGCTTCGAGCGGAGGGAGGAGTTCAGCATAAAATTCCAACCAACGGCGGCGAGCACCCTCGTCAATACGGAACGGGGCATGTCGTCCAACCATACGCGGCTCACCTCGTGTTTGGGCAAAATAGTCCGGCCCTCCGCAGATTTGGATAAAAAAGTCGGCGGCATGCTTTTTGGCAGCACTGAAATCATCTTCGTCATTTACAGGGAATAGAAAAGCGATGTCACTGTTGCGGATCATCTCATAATGATCGTCCACTAATTTTCGAAAACGTTCTTCTCCTACTTGAAAGAAAAATCCGGGATGCGGTTTGGTAACGGGAGGTCTGACTCCGAGAACTCCATCGGTGATCGTAAAATTCATAAGTATATCCTCTGCGTATTTTTGAGACACATTCTAAAAGGAAGATGAAAAGAAACTCCTTAAAATATCCTCTTCCCCCACTTTTTAGGTGATGATTTGTATAATTGAAACATAATTTACTACGGAGCCGATTGTATGGATGCACACATTTGGATGGGATCACGACAAGTTGTTGCAAAAAAGTACGGCGAACGTCTCAGCCCGTATGATGGAAGGGTTGTTTCTCGTGCAGCAGAGTGCAGTGCCGAGGATGTGAAACAAGTTCTTATAATTGCTCAAAATGCATCTAAAATCGCGAAAAAAATTCCATTGCATCAGCGGTGTGCATGGTTATTGGATGTGGCTTCAAAACTCAAAGAACAGCGTGAAGAGTTCGCAAAAGTCTTATGTGAAGAAGTGGGGAAACCGATCACCTATGCACGTATTGAAGTGGATCGATGTGTTGAGACAATTTCCCTTTCTGCCGAGACAATGCGTACAATGCACGGGGAGACAATCAACACCGATGCGATGAGCAGCGGGCGCAAAGCTCATGCGTACTGGCGACGTGAAGCGGTGGGGGTCGTAGTTGCGATTACCCCGTTTAATTTTCCGCTCAATTTGGTTGCCCATAAACTCGCCCCCGCACTCGTAGCCGGAAATGCGGTTGTTCTGAAACCGACCCCCGAGGCGCCGCTTTGTGCCTATAAACTGGCACAGCTTTTTATCGAAAGCCCTTACGCCACTCCGGATGCATTGAGTGTGGTTTATGGCGATGCGGAAGTGGGAAGCGCGTTGGTCGGCAGTGATATCCCTAGAGTGATCAGCTTTACCGGATCGGTAGGAGTCGGAAATATCATTACTAAAAGTGCGGGGATTAAAAAGATCTCTTTGGAACTCGGCGGTAATGCGGCGACGTACATCGATACAAGTGCCGATTTGGATTATGCTGCCGGGCGATGCGCCATCGGTGCATTTGTCAACTCCGGACAAGTGTGTATTTCGCTTCAGCGTATTTATGTGGAGAGTTCCATATACGACGAATTTGCCGCAAAAATGGCAGAAGCAACGTCTAAACTCGTTGTTGGTTCGCCGTATGACGAGGCGACTTTTTTAGGACCGCTCATCAATGATGAAGCCGCAGAACGGGCAATGAATTGGGTCGAAAGTGCGATAGAAGAGGGTGCCCGTGCACTTACACCTCCGCATCGTGAAGGGCGAATTTTTTTTCCGTGTGTTATGGCGGACGTTACTGAGTCGATGAAAATCGTCTGTGAAGAAGTTTTTGCTCCGATCGTGAGTCTGGTGCGTGTCAATGGAATCGATGATGCAATAGAACGGATGAATGATTCGCCGTACGGATTGCAGTTTTCGATTTTTACCAACAATCTCGCTCATGCGACCAAAGCGATCGATGAACTTGAAGCGGGCGGTATCGTGATTAACGATATGCCGACGCTCCGTTTCGATATTCAGCCATACGGCGGTGTCAAACTCAGCGGTGTCGGTCGTGAAGGTCCGCGATTTGCGATCGAAGAGATGACGGAAATAAAGTCTATAGTAATTTTATAAAAAGGTATTGATAATGTTAGAAGTAGGAACTACAGCCCCCGATTTTTGTCTAAGCAACCAAGATGACGTAGAGATCTGTTCACGCGATTTACGCGGAAAATGGATTGTTTTGTATTTTTACCCGAAAGATTCTACCCCGGGATGCACGACCGAAGCGTGTGAATTCAGTGATGCTATGGATGAATACGATGATATGGGTGCGATTATCCTCGGCGTGAGTGCCGACAGTACCAAATCACATCGTAATTTCATCGAGAAAAAATCACTCGGTATTACACTTCTTAGTGATCCAAGCACACAGATGATGCAGGATTACAGCGTATGGGCGATGAAGAAGAATTACGGCAAAGAGTATATGGGAATCGTCCGTACAACTTATATTATCGATCCGAAAGGGATCGTAAAAGCGGCATGGTCGAATGTAAAAGTAAAAGACCATGTGGCAAAAGTAAAAGAAGAACTCGCGAAGTTGGTGGGATAGTTTTTGTGTCATCCATCCGTTCGCCCTGAGCCTGTCGAAGGGTAAACGATCTCAAATACTTTTGCTTCTTCCCCGAATGAGTGGTAGAGATAAAGCTTGCGAGGCTTTGTCTCCCATTTTTTAAATCGCTGGGACGGCTTTTTAAGATACTCTTCGATAATTTTGACTTGTTCCTCTACACCTAATCCCAATAAGCGACATTCGAGCGGTTGTATTGTCCCTGTACGTATATCTTTTACATCCAAATCATATTTGATGCAGGGTTCAAAAATCAGCCTCTTTTCCTCTTCATCAGAGATAATTTTTAATTCTGATGAGAGTCTATGTACTTGTTTGTCTATCGATACATAAATCCGAAAGTAGATGCATTTGAGTGCAAAATACCCATTAGTGTCATAGAGGGAACTTTTAGTCTTGATCGTTTCAATCACATCATCAATAGTGTGGGATTGTCCGACAAACGGGGCGATATTATCGCGGTCTTTTTTCAATCGGATAGAGGTTCCTCGCATGTCCGTAACGGTTCCGCTATTACCGCATTTGTGCATAAGTTTGAAATCATAGTGTATCGTTGTCATAGGTTACTCCTTGAAAGAAGTATAAAACAAGTGAATTACAAAGTTATGTTACTCATCTTATTCAAAATTTCCAGCGTCTTGGTAACGTCGTAAATTGCGCTGTGATAGTGTGCCTCGTCAAACTCGATTTTATAGAATTTGCACGTTTCGATAAGCTTGGGATTTTTAGTATTTCCCCGCGCGTCCAACGCTTTGACGTTGTGCTTATTCTCTTTCATGGTACAAAAATGGCGATCAAAACGCACCAGTTTAGCAATATGCCGAAGCTCGAAAGTGACGTTATGCGCCACTAACGTTTTTGCCCCTTTACAAAATTCGATAAACTCATAGTCATCGATAAAATACTCAGGATAATCCGCATTTGAGCGCAGTTTTTCGATCCGCTCGGGAGAGAGCTGATGGACGGCTAAGGCATGAGGGTTTACCTCGTATTCGGAGAAGTAGTAACGGTGAAACGTATCCGCGATCACATATGACCCGCCGACGTTTTTCACACGAAATGCGGCGACTTCGATCACATCATGAATGTTGGCGGAGTTGGTTTCGAAGTCTAGGATAATCAATTGGCTCTCTTATTTATTAAGCATTTTTTTCATTTCATTGATTGTGTATGCAGGCTTTTGTTTATGAAGCATTGCATGACAATTCGGGCAAACGGGTATCAAATCTTTTTCAGGATCAACTTCATAATTTTCTGCAATACTCGATATTTCTCTTAGGTGGTGTACATGAATAAAATTCTTTCCAATCTCTCCATACGATTTTTCAAAATCAAATTTACATATAGCACAGATATATCCATGTTTTTTTACACATTCTTGTCTTGCTTTTGGATTTCTTTCATAAGCATTGACTGTTATCTGTTTTTTTGCACCTTCAATTAATGTTTCTGCATCATTTTGATTGATCTCTTCAGGTATAAATTCTTCATACCCATTATTCATGATTAAATCATATAATTTTTGCGGATATTCACTCTCTAAAAATTTGTAAACTTTTCCATTGATTCCTAACGCATTGATCTTTTTTTCAAGTTCTGAAAATTCGGTTTGTCCTAAAACAAAGGGGTTGTCTTTTAAATTCTTAATGACTTTTAGCTTTATGTCTCCGTTATGATCTGCTTTTGAGATAATTTTACAGACCAAGTAAATTCCAACGGTCGGATACTTCGTAGTGGTATGAGTTGCTCCGTTATAATAAAAGACAACATCATCAATGTTGTCTTTCAATCCATGATGTACTTTTTCTTGCTTAAACTCATTACCATCATTTGTATGATTAATAAATTCGTCCGTACCGTCGTTTTCCCATACACTCATAGACGCTTTGACTTGCCAAAAATTTATAGGTTTAGGAGTTTTTTTGCTCTTGTACAATTCTAGTTCATTGTCGATTTGTGCAAAGATCTCGGGGTGATTTTTACTTTTAATATCATCATAATTTTTTCCATCATCAATCCTTTTTTTACACATATTCAAGATTGCGTTCAAATCGCTTTGGTTCATAGTTTAACCTTTTATTTTTTTAATTATATTGCAAGTGAATTACATATATAGGTAATTCACTACTAAATTATTTATTTAATATATTCGTTATATTTTCATAATGAGATTCCAAATGTTCAGTAAAACTAATGATTTCTTTTGATAATCCAGTTGTTAATATATCAAATTCTTTTTCATCAAATAGTTCATAAGTCAATTGTCTTTCTTGAAGTGTATAAAATCTAACTTTCGAAGAAATACTCATTTTCATTTCTTCTTGTATTTTTCTAATTTGATCATTTGTTCTTTGCTTTTCAGTGTTTATATTTAGGATAATAAAATCAATTACAATTTTATGTTTCTTTTGATCATAAACTACTTCTATTTCAACAATATAATTTTTAATATTTAATGGTCTTCGAATATAAAAACCAAATGGCACTCTAGCTTTACTATATCCTATACGAGCATTACTCAAATGGAAGGGGCATAAAGATTTATCTTCTTTCATAAATTCTTCTTTATATACAATAGAGTATTCATTTTTATTCATTGCTTTTAATAATTTATTTTTTACCGTTTGCCAAAAATCAATTTCTTTTTTAGCCCATAAAAGTGGATAACTTTTTGCTATAGAATCTATAGCCTTTATATCATTAACGCTATTGACCATCTTGTGTAAAGAATCTTCCATTTTTTTATTCCTTTTGTCTGTTATTTTGTGAATTAAATTTTTATATTGAACAAGCCCTTCTCTCAAAGTTTGCTGATTACTTACTGTTTGAATACACTGATCAATCCATTCATCTATATCATCGCGAAAAGATAATGTGTAGTAATCTGTACCTGCTATCAAATTCTTTTTACTATCATCTGAAGCATAATCTCCAAATTTTGTTAAATAAAACAGTTTGCTATCTTGAGCATGATTTTTTCGTTTTTTCAGCTCTTCGTTGTAATCTGATAATTGTTTATATTGATCTCCTGCATCAATCTTCATTTCTACACCAATAATAAATTTTTTAGTTTCAATAACAAAATCTATACGTCTATTTGCAGTAGTAGGGTCTTCCCTACTTACTCGAATGATTTCGCCATAGTCAGTAAGTTTTAAAACATTTTCAATAAATAGTTTTAAGAATAAATCTTTTTTTCTATGACTTCCATGTGGACTCAATAGCTCATAAATAAATGTTGAATGTGTTTCAACCTCTTTTTTTTCAATTTGGAGAATCGAAAAAATATTAAAATGTGAACCATGTACAGCTTCTTCTTGCTCCGTTACAAGAACATTCTTTTTTATTTCATTGATTATTTCCGATATTTTTGCAGTCATTTAAGCCTTTCAATATACTCATTCAGATTTTTATATACTATCTCTCCTAACGTATCAGGTCGAATTACTCTAACATACGGAACATACCGTTGAATCGTCGGAATGATCTCCATAAAATCAGTGATATAAAGCTCAATGTCGCAAGAGCCGTCATGGTACGTTTTTAGAATACGCTGAGTTTTAGAGATCGCTTTACGTTTGAAATACTTGGCAACTTTTGCATCCAAAAACAGCTCAATCGAAAACGGTTCGACATGCGGTTCATAAAAAGCATTGATCGCGTTATCAAATCCCTCTATAATCGACTCATCAAACGTAAACTCGGTATCCAGTAGCGTAATGTCAGAAATGGTGTTGAGGTGATAGCGTCTGATCTCAGAGTATGCTACATCGTAGTTGATTAGATACCAAAACCCTTCAAGGTTTAAAATCTTCAAAGGATAAAGATTTCTCGACTTATTGTTGTAGGTACACGCTATCTCCCTATGGTGGGTAATCGCATTTTTGATTTGTATGATTTCAGTTTTGAAATCATCGATTTTTTCGATCATAGTCTCTTGATAAAAGCTGTTAGATAAGCTCTCTTCGAATTTTTGAAACAGCGCGTCGGTTTGTGTCGCAAACCCTTCATCACTGAACTTATCTTTGCTTTTGGCTTTGAGCAATGCGATTACTGCGAGTTCGTCACTGTTCAGTAGAGTGCTTGCCAAAAAGTTGCTTTTGGCACAATAACATTTGAGGCTGTAGTCATAGTAGATCATTCCATCATTGAACAAGGGGATGAGATACTCTTTAAAATCGAGTTGAATGATTCTTTTGGTGAGGTTTAGCTGTTCAGCTAATTCGGGGGTTGAAAGTTTGGCTCCGGAGGAGAGGAGGGTTAATAGGTACGATAGTCTTTTACTTCTGTTAGTTTTTAAACTATCCACCCTTAACAAACCTACCTACTAATATTCTGTAGTATATTCTAACATTTATTTATGATTTTAAAAGTCAAAGTGTAAGCCCGTTAACCCTTCGACAAGCTCAGGGCGAACGAGCTCTCGCGTCATGGTTCGACATGCTCACCACGAACGAAACGGGAAGTTTAAAATTTATATCGCAAATACGCCCGAATATCTTGGGCTTTATCGACTACCGCACTGGCTAAATCGGTATTGGCCGGAATATCACTGATTTTCATCGGAGTTCCGCTTTGACTTCCGAAGAAACCATTGCTTCCGCTGTAGTCATAATTGATGTAGGTATATCGGAGCTGAAAACTGAGTCCCGTGGTAAGCGGCTCGGTGAAATAAAGCTCGTATGCATCTCCGCGAGCGGCAATTTTTGAGCCGATAGCGGTGTCTTCCCCATAGGTAAAGGATCTCCAGTATTGACTGCCGTGATTGAATTCCACTCCCCATTTCCCTTTTTCACTTATGAGTGAGGGCATTTGGGTACCGATCCAATAGCTGTAGCCGGTTTCACTCTCAGGTGAGCCTAACATCGCTTTGCCGCTATCCGGATCGGTTTTGGACATGGCGCCGCTTGCAAATATCGTCGTTTGACCCAAATAATCGCCATAGCCCTGTATTCCGTGTAATGCTACGAATGCCGAAGCAAGATGGAGCGAACCGACACTTTGCAAAGACGGATCGTAATTTGCGGGGTTAAAGTTTCCGAATTGATCGAATCCCGCATTGGTAATATCGATCAGATTATCGGCATGGGTATATTGAAGTTCCGTTTCGATGTTTTTGCTGTGATAGGGGACGATATTTACAGCATACATGCGGATGTTTCCGGTATCG